>JACZJI010000029.1 GCA_014860665.1 Bacteroidales bacterium
ATTAACGTTGGAACTTATCCCCCAACCCCTTACTCTTACAAAGAGAAGGGAGGGAAAAAATGCAAAAGTCCCTCTCTTTTTAAGAGAGAGATTAGGGTGAGTTAGTTTTACTTCTATGGCAAAAAAATCATCATCAAAAAAAATATCATTCAAGCAAAGATTGTTTCGCATCTTTAAATGGACGCTTAAAGTTACTATGATTTTCTTTGTCTCAACAGTATTATTAGTTTTTGCAATGAGATGGATAAATCCTGTTACCAGTTCAATTATAGTTCAAAGACAGATATCAGGATTATTTAAGGGTGAGTTTGAATTAATTAAATATCACTGGGTAAGTTATGATGATGTCTCTAAGTTTATGCCGATTGCTATCGTAGCTGCAGAGGATCAAAATTTTCCAAAACATTTTGGATTTGATTTTAAACAAATCGAAAAGGCACTAAAAGAAAACCAGCGGGGAAGAAGAGTTCGTGGTGCAAGCACTATTACGCAGCAAGTAGCTAAGAATTTATTTCTTTGGGAAGGGAAAAGTTTTCTGCGTAAAGGGATTGAAGCATACTTTACATTATTAATAGAGCTGTTGTGGGATAAGCAGAGAATTCTTGAAGTACATATGAATATTGCAGAAATGGGAGACAAAATATTTGGCGTTGGAACTGCCAGTGTTGCATATTTTAAAAAGCCTGCAGCAAATTTAAATATCAGGCAAGCTGCATTATTAGCGGCAATATTACCAAATCCTAAAAAATACTCCGCAATAAAACCTTCCGGTTATGTTAGAGGAAGACAAAGCTGGATAGTAAGACAAATCAATTCACTTGGCGGTCCGGATTATTTAAAAGATTTGTAGAAAAATAGAATGCAGCATTAATAATTGTTTATGGTATATGCATTCATTTGTCTTATTTAAATGAGAATAATCTTGCATCACGACTTTTATTAAAATATTTTTCAATCAATAGATGATTGATATTATGAATCTTGTAATAAATAAAGTGTCTGTGCTCTTATTCATAACGCTCTCATGTGTCTTCGGACAGGATTCAAATCTTGACAGTTCAACCATAATTAATTATTCAACCGTTTCAAGATTTCATTTATCAAATGAAATTACATATCACTACAACTATAGTTCATTAAATCGATTCAAAAAATCTAAAAATGATATTGCAAGCCAACCAACTTTTATAAATTCTGAAAGACCATTGATTGATGGAACAAGCTGGAAAGAATATCCAGATATTAATTATTTCCGATTGAGTTCTATGATTGGAATAATTGGAGTTACTAACACTGTGGCATACATGTATCAGCGTAATGTGTGGTACACTGAGGAAACCACTGTATTTCATTCCTTAGAATTTATTAATGACTGGAATAAATATCAGCAGATGGACAAATTTGGTCATTTTACAGACGCATATTTTACAAGTGATCTCACCGGAAAAATATATAGATGGTCTGGAATGTCTGGAAATACTTCTGTATGGGTAGGAGCTTTAACAGGATGGGCATGGATGCTTGAAATAGAGCTGTCCGATGCATTTATGTCAGAATGGGGTTTTAGCTGGGGTGATATGCTCGCAAATACTGCAGGTTCTGCATTCTATGTTCTTCAGCAATTTAATTATGATGCGCTGGGTGGAATTCATCCAAAGTTTAGCTGGCATAAATCTGAGGCATGGAAAGAGAACAGATATCATAAAGATCCGCAAGCTTTAATTGAAGATTACGAAGGGATGACGTTCTGGCTGACAATTAATCCCCACCATTATTTTCCTGATAGCTGGAAAAAAAATTATTCCGAATGGCTGGCTCCTTTAGGTTTGGCATTTGGTGTAAGCGCAAAAGATATTGCTTATTATCCCTGGGGCGGGTATAAGGAATATTTTATTGGGCTTGATATTGATTTGAGAAAACTGCCTATCTGGAATGATTGGAACTTATTTAAATTCATGAAAAGTGAAATCAATTTTCTTCGTTTACCATTGCCAACAATTCGTTTTTCTCCAAACGGCACCTGGTTTGGATTTTATTTTTGAAATCTCCTCATTTTATAGTTCAATAAATTTCATCAAAGAATGATTTAACCAAGTAAAAGTTTTTTTTTCTTTTAAGTAATCTTTTTTTCACTTTTATCTTGATAAAATGTCTTTTATTTGAATCAAAACTAATACTATAAATTAATATTTGCCCCAAACTCTTGACAATTTAAATTTATTGGTTTAGTTTAAAGCCACAATGTAAACGTTTACATTGTGATTTTATTCAACAAACATTAATTA
>JACZJI010000030.1 GCA_014860665.1 Bacteroidales bacterium
TTCGGTTTTAGTTTTATTTTCTTTTCTCATTTTATACTCCTTTTGCAATAACAAAATGCATCTATTTAGCGCCCGCAGCAATGGAGCAAAGGGATGAAAAAAGGATTAACTCATTTGGATGAGTACAAATAAATTTTTGAATGAATGGATAGTTAGTGAAGATAGAAGAGGCGGAGCATACCACCGCCTCTTCTTTTTATATTATGGATTTGGTGGTGTTGGTTCTGCCGGTATTTCTTCTTCATCTTCTTTTTCACTGCCGCGAATAAAACTCTGATCGAAGAAATCCATACATCTATCTACATCACCAATAAACATTGATGCAATTAAATGAACATTTTTCATCAGTTCATTCTCTATTCCATCACGTGTTGTACTGGTTGTTGATTTTTGTGCAGATACTTCACCAATCTTTTCTAACTGTGCTTTGCGTGCTGCTTTAAAATCAGTTAAAAAGGTTTCGGCATCACTTTGCAAAGTTGCGCCAAGTGCTGCATTGTGTCTTTCTGCTGCTGCAGCAAACCTGCTCATCAGTGTTTCTATGTTTGCAAGATTTGCATTGCTGTACTCAGTTAAACCTTGTGGAAAAAATTCCTGGTACTCTGCAGAGGTTTTATTAAAGTTACCCCTTACAATACCTTCTTTTTGACTAACAAACTTCTTAAAGTTTTCAAATATATTAGTCATAGTAACCGTAAGACCCTGTTGTATTGCAAACTTTGTATCCTCATTTGTCATTGCACCAAAGTAAGCGGTGTACGCGGCGGTTGTTGCGGTTATCATTGCAGTAAACTGGGCAGTGCCGTTATTTGCAGAAAGCCTTTCTAAATGTACCTCTGCAAATTTTTTCATATTGTCGTCACTAATTTCTTTAGTGTCGAAGTGATTCTTAAAGAGCCTTCTCAGATCCATCATTGTGGACCTCCTTTATGTTAGTAGAACATTATGTTGTTTAATTGGGAGGTTTTTTGATGGGATTTTTAACCCCACCCCAAATCCATTCCCTTTATGGATTTTCTTTCAATTTCTTTCCGGGTTTTACGAATACTACCCAAAACCTTCAGAGCCCTATTCTGGATTTTACGAAAGCCATCCTGAGCTTTCAGAGCCGTATTCTTAATTTTACGAATGCAATCCTGACCTTTTGGAACCCTATTCTGGATTTTAAGAATACCACTTTGAACGTTAAAAGGCCTATTCCGGATTTTACGAATACGATTCTGAAGTTTCAGAGCCCTATTCTTAATTTCACGAATGCCATTCTGAACATTCTGAGCCGTATTCTGAAAATCACGAACTCAATTTTGCTTTATTTTGGGGATTTTTAATTGTTTTGGGAGAAATATAAAATAAGGATATACCGCCTTACCTTATTTTACACAATAGTATATAATTAACTAACGCAAATAAAGTGAATTGGCAATTAAAAGGCAAGTGGAAAATGTTTTGATTAACATACAAAGATATTTAAAATTTTATTTTAATTTGTGAAGAGTCAACTATATTAAGATTTATTATAGCAGGGGGAATATTGTCTTTAATAGGAGTGGGTACAATCA
>JACZJI010000031.1 GCA_014860665.1 Bacteroidales bacterium
GTTAAAAGTCAATGATTTCCTATTATAACTATAAATTCTATAGGAAAAAACTATTATATATATATTTTTATATTTTTATCGGGTCGTAATAACGAACAGTTCTTGTTTTGAATCTTTCAACAAAAAACATATAAATAAATGGGTAAAAAAAGTAAAAAAACCGGCTCAATGACCCGTCGCACTTTTTTTAAATCTGCAACAGCTGGCATTGGCTCTGTTCTGGCAGTTATGATTGGATACCCTCTGATTGATTCGCTGGTTTCAAGTTCTAAGGCTTTGGTCAAGAGGACCTTTAGTAAACTGGGGTCTGTAAATGATATTCAAAATTCATTTAAGCCGATAGTCCAACCGACAAAAGTGAATTTTTCGAAAACCGATCAGGATGCTTTCGTAAGTTTTACAAAACCAGAACAGGTTTGGGTAGTAAAAAAATCCCCAACTGATATTAAAGTTTTTTCTCCTATATGCACACACCTTGGGTGTCGGTACAATTGGGATGAAGATAAGAAACAGTTCGTTTGTCCTTGTCATAACAGCGTTTATACTATTGACGGGAAAGTGGTTTCAGGTCCGGCTCCCAGAGATCTGGACGAATTACCTATTGAAATGAAAGATGGTGATCTTTATGTTCAGTATGAAAAGTTTGAAGTCGGAATTCCTCAAAAAATAATCATAGATTGACATTGTTATGGGACAAAATATTAAAAATTGGTTGAAAGAAAGAATCGACCTGGGTGGAATTGTCGATGCTGCATTTGATGAAAAAATTCCGGGTGGAGCGAGTTTTTTCTATACAATGGGAAGCGCAACGCTTTTCGTTTTTACGCTTCAGGTAATAACAGGAATCTGGCAGCTTTTCTACTACGTTCCAACGGTCGATCATGCATATGCAAGTTTAAGCTATTTTAGAATACATGTACCTTATGGTTGGTTGATCCACGGAATTCATTACTGGGGTGCTAATATTTTGGCAGTTCTTGTAGCCCTGCACATTATTCGTGTTTTTATTTGGGGTGCATACAAAAAACCACGTGAACTTACCTGGCTTATCGGGGTTTTGCTGTTGTTTCTGGTTGCCGGTTTGATTTTTACCGGTGCAGCCTTGCCTTGGGATGAAACTGGTTATTGGGCTTCTGAGGTAGGAACCAGTATTGCTGGTACAATACCATTTATAGGTGGTTTCATGGAGAAGTTCCTAAGAGGTGGTTACTCGATGGGGCAGCTCACACTTTCAAGGTTTTTTACCATTCACACTGTATTGATTCCTGCACTTTCGTTTGTGATTGTCGTTTTCCACCTGTTGGCTTTTAGAAAATATGGAAGCGTGGGCCCTTGGAAAGAATCTAAACGTAAAACAATCGGAGATTTTTGGCCTGATCAAGTTGCCATTGATTTGGTTGTAAGCGGTTTTATATTTGTACTTATAGTATGGTTGTCCGCTTTTCATCCTGCACCTTTTAGCGGTCCTGCTGATCCTTCTGATGCTGCTTTCTCACCTAAACCAGAATGGAATTTCTTGTTTCTGTATCAGCTGCTGAAAGTATTTAAAGGTCCTTTGGAAATTGTCGGAACAGTTGGGATACCTACTCTCATCGTTATTCTTTTAATTGCTGTTCCTTTTCTTGACAGGAAAGAATCACACAGTCCCTTGAAGAGGAAAGGGATGATGATTGGTGGAATTGTGTTTGTAGGCTTTGTGTTGACATTCACCATTATTGGTTTCAACAGTAATCCCGATGGAAGCGATGAAGCCTCCGCTTTAAAGGCTCATAAAGGTCCGGTATCCTATACATTGTCTCCATCGGCAGTTAAAGGCGAGACTGTTTTTAAAACTTATGGATGTGTGGCATGTCATATGATTAGTGGAAGCGGTGGAAAAATAGGTCCGGATCTGACAAATGAGTACGAAAGAAGCCATTCTAATGAGTGGTTAATGTTACAGCTAACAGATTCTAAAATGCATTTCCCAACTTCTGTTATGCCGAATTATACTATGCTCAGTAAAGAGCAATTAAATGATTTGATAGCATTCTTAAATACACCACACAAGCCAGCCCCTGCTGTGGATTCAACTAAATCTGCTCAAGCATTGGCTATGCAAAAGAAATCTGACGACAGTGTAAAGATGCTTGAAGAAGCAGAAACTAAGATGAAACTCGGTAAATTAGCTGCTCCCGGAGAGGCTGCATCTATTATTGGAAATGTGGTTGTCGGACGAAAATTGTTTACTGATAATTGTGCTTCATGTCACGGATTAAATGGTACAGGTGGGGATCCCAATTATGGCTCCAGATTTGGTATGGTTCCAGGATTGAATCCGATTAGCAAAGCGTTATATAGTAAGTCTCCAAAGGAATTTGCCGAAAACATTGACAGATTTATCCAACATGGTTCAATTCCATCAGGAACTAATCCGACGTTGAAAATGTTTGGCTATGGAGATTCTTATAGTTTAACACAACCTCAGATTGCCAATATTGAGGCCTATATTTTAAGCCTGAATCATGTGAATAGAGCACAAATTGAATCCCCTAATTCAGCAAAGACATTCTTCTATGTCACGCTGTACTTATATATAGGCTTGATAGTCTTAATGATTATCTTCTGGCAGAGAGCCAAGCGAAACAAAACAGAACAAGAGAAATTATAGATTAGAAAATAAAGATGTACTCTGAAAGTACGAGACATCAAAATTAGTTTAGAGAATTATTGACCTGCTTATTACCAAAGCGGGTCAATTTTTTATTGCACAGTGTATTTCTAAGTATTATAGTTTCTTCTATTCATCTTCTGCATTTGTATAGAATGCTGGAATCTCTTTGAGATAATGTCACTCTTGTATCAGCTAACAAAAAACAAAATCCCGGCTCTTAGGAGAACCGGGATGATATAGCTGCCGGCAAATTTCTTTGCTGACAGTGTGAGCATCAAAGCTCAGGCATGAAATCTTTTATAAACGTCTTTATTTGCTTTGTAAGCCTTTAGCGTCGGCTGCAGTTGCATGCCCATAATTATTTCCCCAGGCGTTTAATACATAATCGATAACAGCGATTGCGTCGTCAGTAGTCTTAACTTGAGGAGGCATGGGTGTGCTGTATTGCATTCCGTTTACAGTCAGGGTTTCGTTTGAACCATTAAGAACCTGTTCCAACAACCTCTTTTTTGTAGCTGTTTTCAGGAAGTCGGATCCTGTTAGCGGAGGGAAAACTCCTGGAATTCCCATCCCGTTTAACTGATGGCATTTGAAACAAACCTGATTATATATTTGTTCGCCTTTGGCATTATTGGATACATTTTTTTTGCCTGGAACAAAAACTGGTGCCGCATTTTCAGCGACTGCCTTCGCTGGTTGACTTCCATAAGCATTATATGCAAAGAAAGTAAGTCCTGCAATAACTAGAATTAAACTGAGTTTTTTCATGATAAAAGATTAGGTAAAACATTTTAGACTTTAGTTCAACATGGTCGTGTCATATAACCATGTTGAACTAAAATTATCATTAGAACAAGAACCAAAGTTGCAAATATAAGGTGTTATTATCTGAAGCATTCCGATTAGTTCCATCATAATTGGTAGAAGCACCATCGAATTTCCCGTATCCGGTGTATTGCAATGAAATTTTAGTGTTCTGCCAAGGGAGATAATCTATTTGAGCCATAAATCCGTTGCTGTTGGGCTGCGGAACTCTGTATCCGTATAAGACATTATCTGAGGAACCTGAATAATCAAAATATCCCAAAGTAAAGTTTACACCTGGACGTAAGAACAGACTTGCATCCAAGGCAAACTTGTTAAGTTTATTGGAGGAATTTTGACTGTCACCTGCGCCGAAAGTCGAATTCAAATTTTGTTTTTCGTTTATGAACGATGAATGCAGTGTAAACTGACCTTTAGCGAACTGATATTCATATTGCAGATCAAGTGCCAGATCTGTATAATTATCAGTTTCACCGGAAACACCTGCAGGATATAACTGTGTTGCCATGCCATAGGTTCCTACTTCAAGATAGGATTTGCTCCATTGATGTTGAATTGCTACTCTCCAGTAAGGAGCAATTCCTTTTAATGCACCTGTTATAGAAGCATCAGGAGGCATAGCAGCGCCTATTTGTGCTGTTCTGTAACCACTGAACTCCAGATAGATTAAATTGTCAATTAAAGTATATGCACCTAAACCGGCAACAGTACCGCCTAAATTTTCAATCATAGTTCCTGCATCAGGAGTAGGAGCCATACCCGAACCGGTGTAAGGATATCCCCATGCAGGAGTTGAGTTCCATACATCCTGAACTGTAGGATTATTATTTAAGGTAAAACCATAAAGAAATGGTGTTTTTCCTTTTCCTGTATTAGCATAACGAATGTCAGTATTGTCCATTCCAAAAGTACCTGAACCATCATCTAGGGTCAACTGAATAAATGATCCCATGTGTGGTGAAATCTGGCCTGCATAGAATAAACTCATTTGCTGCGGAAATTCAACATCATTGTTTTGTGTTCCTGGAATAGTGGTAGCTACATGAGTAAATCCTGTCTGGAACATAGCAGAAAGAGGTGCAATCTTCAAAATTCTTAAATCTGTTTTTTCAGTTTTTGAAGATTTTTTGACTTCTGTCTGGGTGATTGTCTTGATATTGGTCATTGTATAACCGTTCAATTTGAATTGTCTACCGAAAGCGGTAAGTTCAGGGAATACAGTATGACATGCTGCACATGACAAACCTGTTTGGCGAGCGAAACTGGGTACTGCAAAAGCAGATCCTGAGTTTGTGACTAAAAACATAAAGAATACTATTCCGCTGAATAATGAGATGTTTCTTTTTCTGCTAAATAGTACTCTTTCACTAAATAAAATTTTCTTCATAACGAACATTTTTTAAGTTAGATAAGAAAATAACTATGGTTGATAAACGACTGGTCAAAAGTAAACATAATGATTACCCGTTGTAATGGTAAAGCAAGGGTTATAATAACTTTTCCTAGTAATTCTATAGTAAACATAAGTCTAACATGCAGTTTTATACATATTTAAATATTTGATTAGATCTGTTATAAATTGACAGGTTTGGTTTTTTTTGTATAAACGGTGATAAATCAGTAGGTTGTAATTCTAAAATTTAACATTTTTTCACAAATTATCACAAATTAGAATTTTTATCATATAAAAGAATTATTAAAAAACAAAATTTTAGAAAAAAGTAGATTAAATAACATAGTTTCTTTGTGGTTTTGTTGTTTATCTCTGATTGCTTAATGAATTGACTCGATTGATACAGAAATTTGGGTTATTTTTTTAATTTTGAATTAAAATAGCCCGGATGATTAAGAAGATATTTCTTTTTGCAATAATCCTGATTCTGGCATCTTTCAGTAGAACCATAGCTGTGAATGCTTCATTGACGGACACAGTAGTCGCACAAACGTTAAGAACTTCCTCCAAAACTTTTCTTCAAAAACAGAGCCTGGAGCATATGGCAAACAATCCTGATACTTCATACAATATTGCTGTAGAATTTTTGAGATTGCCTGAGTCTGAAGCTTCAAACCAGGAAAAGACTATGTTTTTCAAAATGCTTGGCAGAAAATTTGAAGAAGCACATAATTATAAGCAAGCCTTGGAATGTTATAAAATTGCTGATAGTCTGTCTTCTGTTAAAATTAGCAAAAAGAACCAGCCTGCAGTTCCTGTTGGCGATAGTAGTAGCCTGGAGTCCTTTTATCTTTTTGCCGGACTATTGATTATTCTTCTTATTTTCTTTGGATATTCAATGGCCGGATTCCTGAAATTTAATTCACGACGCAAAGAGTTACAGGATAAACAAAACCTGTTGAATAAAGAGTTGAATAAACTTCAGTCTGGGCTCGATGCGAGAGTCAGGTCAAAGAATCTTTCATTGTATGAGGAGTTTGAATCTATGAAAGAGGAAGAAATTTCACTTAAATCTGCTTTGAAGAAAGCTGAGGAAGCTGCTTTCCTGAGAAATGCTTTTATTGCGAACTTGGGTTTTGATGTGCGAACTCCTTTAAATGGTATTATCGGTTTTGCCAACATGCTTGAGACTGAACTTGCGGTTGAGGAAAATATGGAACTCTATGAGTATGCTTCAAACATAGCAAAGAGTGGTCTCCGTTTGCTGAAGTTATTGAACAATGTCATAGATCTTTCTTCGATAGAGTCGAATACGTTGAAGTTTGATATCTTACCCGTTTCACCGGAAAATGTTGTCAGGAATATTTTTGAACAGTATGCAGTACCTGCCAAGGAAAAGAATTTGATTTTCAAAAGCAAAATTGATTCTGAGATTAGACCGGTTTTGTCAGATGAAAAAAACCTCGAAAAAATACTGATGCAGATAGTAGACAATGCTATAAAATATACAGATAGTGGTTTTGTGACCTTGTCAGCAGTTTATGATCAATCAAAGGATATTGATATTATTGAAATTAAAGATACTGGGCCTGGAATAGATGAAAAGCGCCAGAAGCTTTTATTTGAATTGAATGATATTGATACGGATCTGTTAAAATCCGGCGAAGGAACCGGAATAGGGTTGAAACTGGCCAAAAAATTGGTGGATTTGATGAATGCCGGCATCGAGATTGATTCAAAGCCTGGAGTAGGAACGACATTCCGATTGTTATTCCCTTGTAGTAAAAAGGCCGTAATTCAGAAATCTGAGCCGCAGAAAAAAGCTGTTGAAGTTACTACCGCTTCGGAATTAGGTAATCTTGACATTTTTGTGGTGGAAGATGACCGGATGAATAGGATTATCCTCGATAAAATGCTTAAAAACATAGGGAGTGTGAAACTGGCAGTAGATGGAAAAGACTGTATGGAGATAATAGACAGCGAAGCGGCGAAAAAACATTTTTATCAAATCATGCTTTTTGATATCAATTTACCAGGTGATAAAGACGGCGTTGCCTTAATGAAAGAAATCAGAAATAAATATCCAGAGTATCGCAAAATTCCGTTCATTGCCCAAACTGCTTACGCGATGGCGGAAGATGAAGAATATTTTTTGAAAGAAGGGTTCGATAGTTATCTTTCAAAACCCATTAACAGGGATGAGTTAATTTCTACCATAAAGCAGCAATTTTCAATTTTTGGCGGTGCAAAAAAATAATCCTTCCCTGATTTCTTGTTCCAGATTAAAAACTTCTTTGATAAATGCTTTCGGCTAATTGCAATAAATGTTCTTTTTTCTTTTCAACGAGTGAGACTTCTTGTAACGATTTCATGGATTTATTGAAAAATGTTTCCATCTGTTTCACTGTTTCTTCCTTGATATCGCATTTTTCATAAACAGCGAGCATCTCATTTATTTTCTTTTCACTGTCTTTTTCCTCTATAATATTGAAAATTTCTTTTTTGGTATTTTCATTTGCCTTTTTCAAAGCAACACATAAAAGGTAAGTTTTTTTGTTTTGCAGAATGTCACCCCCAATTTTCTTTCCGAAAGTTTTTTGGTCACCAAATGAATCGAGATAGTCATCTTTTATCTGGAAAGCTAGTCCGAGATTCATTCCAAAATCATATATTTTTTCAAGGTCTGCATTAGAGGCTTCGCCAATCATGGCGCCAAGTTTTAGAGATCCCGCCAAAAGAACAGATGTTTTCAAGCGACTCATTTCAAGATAGTCTTCCACAGATACCTCAGGTAGGTCCTCGAAATCTACATCCATTTGTTCACCTTTAATGACGTCCATAGCCGTTTTTTGAAATGTTTTCACCAAATCAAAATTATTGATGGAAGCCGCTGCCGTATTAATTAATTGTTGCGCGTGAATTAGCATGGCATCACCGGCAAGAATAGCCTTGTTGATTCCATATTTTTTGTGAACTGTAGATTCATTGCGACGGATGTCAGCTTTGTCGATAATATCATCATGTACTAACGTGAAATTATGATAGATCTCTACCGCAGAGGCTGCGTCAAGAGCCGTTTCCGGATTTCCCCCGAAAGCTTCACAGGCTGTCAGCAAAAGAATCGGTCTCAAACGTTTTGCTTTCATGCGCATAATCTGCATAGCCGGTTGCAAAAGCACGTAAGGGAATTCTTCAAAAGCTTTTTCAAATAAATAGGTTTCAAAAATAGATTTCAAATCAGAAGCCGAATGGTTTATTTCTTGGGTTAATTTCATCTGTTTCTTTTAAATTTTTTGCACTAAATGAACAGGATAATCTCTTAAAAGTTCTTTTGCTTTTGCCCAGTGTCTGGTGAAGCCCAGTATCATTCCCCCACCGCCTGAACCACACAGTTTCAGATAATAATCATTGTTTTCAAGGCCATTTTTCCAAATAGATTCAAAACCATTTGGAACCATAGGTGTCAAAAAGTTGACAGTCAACGACGAGAGATTTTCTATATTATTGAAAAAAGATTCTTTTTCTCCAGATATCCAATTTTTTATGCATTGATTTGTGGCCGGAATCAGCTCTTCCTGAACACGCCTTAGAAAATCAGAATTTTTGCATTTCACGGCAAAATCACGTACCATTTTGTGGGTTTCACCTTGTTGCCCACTGTCCAGAATAAATACTGCTCCCCGGTCTTCTTTGTGAAAAGGTTTTCCCGTTACCAACGAAAGTTCTCCATCAGGATTGATGGTAATGGATTTTTGAAAATAACAAATCAAAGGGTCTAATCCTGAGCTTTTACCGTGGAAAAAAGATTCCATTTCAGAGAAAAGCTGTTTCAGAGTTTTAAGATCTTGTGCCGTTTCTGATTCTTTTAAGATTTTATCTGTTCCGTAACGGGAGTAAACAGCTGCCACTAGAGAGCCGGAGCTTCCCAAACCATATCCCAATGGAATATTGGTATTGTAAACCAGACCTTTTTTTATATCATTTTTAAAAGCATTGGTATCCAAAGGAAGTTGAGGATGCGCTTCCAAATATTCAGAAAACCGTTGCAAGTGACTCACCGAGTCCAGACTGTTAGGTTGATCGGCTGAAAAGGAAAAATATCCGAAACGCTCAAAATATGGAATACTTAATGCTTGTGAACCATACATCAAAGTGTGCTCACCAAACAACAATATTTTTGCATAAAATTTTTCCTCTGTCAGCATTGTCACATCATTTTTCTGGGACCGGGACCAATCTCATCATCAATAAAGCCATTTTTGCTCACATATTGAATAAGGGTGTCATTGATAAATTCTTTCACCTGTGCTTTAACTGATTTTGGATAAAGCAAATGAACATTAGGCCCTGCATCAAGAGTGAAGCATACCGGTGTTTTTGTTTTTTCGCGATAAGCTCTGATTTCTTCAATAATACTTACAGTCTCTGGCTTTATTAACAAAAATGAAGGTTCAGAAGTCATCATCATTGCATGTAAGGTCAATGCTTCAGATTCAGTAATCCTGATAAATTCATCAATGTCCCCTGTTTTCAAAACCTCCACCATTCTCTTAGCATTTTGACGAGCCTGAGCAAACCTGTCCTTTGCAAACAAATTGCTATTCATCAGATCATGTCCGACCCTGCTCGAAACTTTTTTGGTTCCGGTTTCAACCAGTAAAATGGTATCCTGATAGTTCAGGAAATCGGAGTGAATATAATTTTTAATAGGGATGCCGTACAAATCAGAGGTCCCTTCCATTCCTTCAATAGCTCCCCATACGACCCATCCTCCGTAAAGAGAACGTGCAGCACTCCCTGAACCTAACCGTGCAATAAAAGACGCTTTTTGAAAAAAGTCTTCCAATCGCGTAAGCTTATTAAAACAATAACGTTCAATATCACATAATGTCAGTGCCAGGGCGCTCATTCCTGAAGCGGAAGAAGCAATACCGGCAGAATGTGGAAACGTATTTTTCGATTCAATCTCAAAATCTAATTGTTCTATAAAAGGAAAGATCTTATTAAGACTTTTAAAATAAGTGATAATTTTCTTTTCAAAATCAGGTTGAGGTGTGCCGTCAAACGTGAAATTTACAGTAAAATCGTTTCCTTTTGCAGGATTGAATTTGAGACGAGTCTCAGAATTAGATTTGTTCAAAGAAAAGCTGATAGAGGGATTGCTGGGAATCTGGAAGCCTTTTTTTCCCCAATATTTCACCAGCGCAATATTGGATGGACTCTGCCATACAATTTCACCACTACAATTTTTATCTTTGAATTTTAGTCCTGGATTGTCATATAACATGTTAGCTAATTATTTTTGGCCGTTTGAAGGCTGAAAGTTAACAAGGGCAAAATTAGAAAAAATAACAGGCTTTAAAACCTGTCAGAAAACTGCTTCGGATTTTTTTGGCACTCATTTTGATTAAACAATTTTCACAACGTAACAGAAGAAATAAAATTATATCATGGAAAAAACCAAATGCTTAATTATAGGCGCAGGACCGGCTGGATACACGGCAGCCATTTATGCTTCGCGCGCAGATTTAAAACCAGTTTTATACCAGGGAATGGAGCCCGGTGGACAATTGACTACCACCACTGAAGTAGATAATTTTCCTGGTTATCCTGAAGGAATTGATGGCCCAAAGATGATGGAGGACCTTCAAAAGCAAGCAGAACGTTTTGGAGCCGATATCAGGTGGGGTGTGGTAACTGAACTAGATACTACTGAACCTCCATTTAAAGCAAAAATAGACGACGGAACGGAATTATTGGCAGAAACTGTCATAATAGCCACAGGAGCAACTGCAAAGTATCTTGGGCTAGAATCAGAAACTAAATTTAAAGGAGGTGGTGTTTCGGCTTGTGCTACCTGCGATGGATTTTTCTATAAAGGAAAAGATGTAGCTGTTGTGGGCGGTGGTGATACTGCTGCTGAGGAAGCTACTTATCTGGCTAATTTGTGCCGTAAAGTTTATTTGATTCACCGTCGTGATGAGTTAAGAGCTTCAAAAGCAATGCAGAATAAAGTATTCAATACTCATAATATTGAAGTTTTGTGGAATCACGAAGTGAAGGAAATTGTGGGAACAGAGCATGGTTTTACAAAAGCTTTAAATGGTGTAATTCTGGTGAATAACAAAACCGGCGAGGAAAAGAAAATTGATATTGAAGGCTTTTTTGTAGCTATCGGGCACAAACCCAATACTGAAATCTTTGTAGGGAAACTGGATATGGATGAAACGGGTTATCTAAAAACAAAACCTGATTCAACAGCAACCAATGTTCCTGGTGTTTTTGCAGCAGGAGATGTTCAAGATAAATATTTCCGTCAGGCTATTACCGCAGCCGGAACAGGCTGTATGGCAGCTATTGAGGCAGAGCGTTTTTTGTCGTAATCAGCAGTAAAGTAGATAAAAAAGCTTCTTTTCGAATTTATCGAAAAGAAGCTTTTTTACTTGGTATAAAATTTTCTGACTCGCTTTCTTTGATTATAAGTATTTGGATGTTTAAATGTCTTAGCCAAATTATTTTGTTGTATGTATTAAAATAAGTTATGATGAATATCTTGGTTTATGGGTAATAAATTCTGATTTTTTTATCAGTTTTTTAGAAGATTAATTCCCAAAAAATAAGAAAATATAACATACTTTCTTTAGACTTTTCTCGTTTTTACTCATAGGATTTTAAAATAAAAAGTTATGAAAAGAAAGCACGTTATTTTATATGGTGCGTCCATTGCACTCATATTTGGTCTGTTTGCATGCCAGAAGCAAAAAACAAGTCCTGCTTCCGGGCCATCAAGTTTAAATGTTTCACTCCAGGCAGTGAATCCAAGTTTCTCCTTGCCTGTTTCCAGTACAACAACAAAGGCATCTTTGGCTTCAGGGCCTTCAATTACTTGGGATACCGCTAACATGGTTGTTTCCGGAGTAAGTTTTGAAGCATCGCTTAAAAAGATGAATAGTGAAGAAGATTCCATTGAGATTGAATACAAGTGGAGGGGTCCGAAAATGGTTAATTTGCTGGATACCACAGCTACTTTTGGAAGCTTTACGCTTCAGCCCGGGCTTTATGACCAGGTTGAACTCAGAATAAGCGGTTTAAGAGAGGATGCTGCAGGAAAGCCTGCATTTTACCTGTATGGTACTTATGCTGAAAACGATACTACTTCAGTGCCTATCATTGTGAAATCATATCAGAATATCATTTTTAAGACTAAGCAGGACAGTGTTAATGTTACCTCTAATTTGAGCGCTAATATTACCAGCTATATCCAAATTTATCTCAATAAATTAATGGCTAATGTTCAACCTGCAGATCTCAATAGTGCAGAGACGGTTAATGGTGCTATTGTGATTTCAGATTCAACCAATATGCATATTTTCTATTCTATTCTCCATAATCTTGAAATGGATCACCATTGCTATTATCGGCATAGGGATGACCATAGAGACTAGAAAAGTTGATCTATTTACAGGGGAAAAGAGGTTCACAATTTTGTGAACCTCTTTTCCCCTGTAAATAGATGTAACAAATGTTACGATTTTGACAGTAAATTCTAGTTATTCCTTACAATCAATACCGGAATTTGTACCTTGTGACGAACAGATTCAATTGTTGTTCCAAAAACAAGATCCTTGAACCAACCGTGACCGTGAGCTCCCATCACGAGTAATTGAGCATCAAACTCTTTCGCCATCTTCGGAATTAAAGTTTTAGGATTACCATATCCAACCTGAGATTGAATCCGAAATCCCTTCTTACTCATAGACTCTGCAAAATTTTCTAAGCGCTGTTCGTCACTTACAGATTCAAAGTCGTCTGTTTCATCACCAAATACTAAAGCTGCTGCGCTTTCCACTATGTGGACAAACAAGTATTCAGAGTCTTTCTGGGCTAACGATAAAGCATGTTGTACTACTCCGTCATCAGTTTTTGAGAAGTCAAGTGCCACCAAAATTCTCTGATAAAGAGGTTTTGAAAATTCTTTTGCAGTGGCAATTTCAGGGTGAATGTATCCGGCTTCTTTACTTTTCGCTTGCTTTATCAGTGGAATAACAGTCAAATAAAATAGCACGATAATCAGTGCAATGACAATAGGGACAACTAAGATTTCTATTATCCATGGGTGGGAAGCAGAAGATATCCAGTCCTGTAACTCTTCAAAAACCAGTTTCACGTTTAATACTACAATAATGGTGGCTACCAACCAGGAAAGAAATTTCATTACAGCTTTGATGGCAAATTTTCCCATGGATTTTTTATCACTCACGAAATGGACCAGTGGAATTACTGCAAATCCTAACTGTAGACTTAATACCACCTGGCTTAAAACCAATAGTTTCCCTGTATATGATTCACCAAAATACACCAAAACAAAAACAGCTGGTAAAATGGCAAGAGCCCGAGTAATCAATCTCCGCGCCCAAGGCTGTATACGGAAATTGATAAAGCCTTCCATGACGATTTGTCCAGCAAGTGTTCCCGTGAGGGTTGAGCTTTGTCCGGCCGCAATCAGGGCAACAGCAAATAGAATGGCTGCCAGTTGGGAGCCAAGAAGCGGTTCCAGAAATTTATAAGCATCCTGAATTTCAGAAACGTTGAACATACCTGCTTTGTAAAAAGTGGCTGCTGCCAGAATCAGAATTGCGGCATTGACAAAAAATGCCAAATTCAGTGCCACTGCTGAATCGAAAAAGTTGAAACGCAATGCTTCTCCAACTTTAATTCGAGTTCGCTTGAATTTTCTGGTTTGAACCAGCGATGAATGTAGATAAAGATTGTGAGGCATCACGGTGGCACCAATAATTCCAATGGCGATATATAAAGCGGTATTATTAGGAAGTGTTGGAATGAAACCCTTTGCAATATCTGAAATCACAGGATGGGCAAAAAACATTTCTGTAAAAAAAGCCAACCCAATAATTCCAACCAATGCTAGAATGAAAGCTTCCATTTTCCTCATTCCCTTTTTCATTAGAAATAATAAAATAATGGTATCGGAAAAAGTCAGTAGAATACCCCACAGCATAGGAATATGAAAAAGCAACTGGAGTCCGATAGCCATTCCGACTACTTCAGCCAGATCAGTAGCGATGATGGCAATTTCAGCCAGAATATAAAGAATGAAATTAACAGGCTTGGGATAAGTTTCGCGACAAGCCTGTGCTAAATCCCGACCGCGGACAATTCCCAATCTTACGCTTAAACTTTGTAGCAGCACAGCCATCAGATTAGACATGAGTAATACCCAGATTAACTGGTATCCAAACTGACTACCACCTGCAATATCCGTTGCCCAGTTTCCGGGATCCATATATCCGACGCTGATTAAATATGCGGGTCCCATAAAAGCCAAAAGTTTTCTGAAAATACCCTGTTTGGTGGTTGTATCGATGGAAGCATTTACTTCCTCGAGAGAATTGCTTAGCTTTTTATTCTCCATAGTGCTTAACCATTAAATTTTGAGTGGTTTCATTGGATAGAAAACAGGAATTTCCCAGAATTAGAATTTCCATAGAAAGGTCGTAATCTTCAATCTTCTGCACCTGAAGTTCAGAACCAATACCTAAACCTACTTTATTTAGATAGCGCAGAAAGACATCAGAGGGATACAATACAGCTTCCAGAATATATTTTTCTCCAGGCTTGGCTTCAGAAAGATTAATAAGGTATGGTGTTTTTAGTTGAACTTTTCCATCTCCTCCCGGGATCGGTTCTCCGTGCGGATCAGTTTCAGGGAAACCTAAAAAAGCATCCAGCTTTTCTACCAGACTTTCTGATTGAATGTGCTCAAGTTGATGCGCAATTTCATGAACTTCATCCCAACCAAAATTTAAACGATTTACTAGAAATGTCTCCCACAAGCGATGTTTTCTTACTAAAGCCAAAGCGGCTCGTTTTCCGGCTGAGGTAAGGTTTACCCCTTGGTATTTTTTGTAGGTCACAATGCCTTTTTCTTCCAGCTTTTGGATCATATCTGTAACGGAAGATGCTTTAGTTTCAAGCTTTTCAGCAATGGCATTGGTGAGAATTTTCCCTTTTCCGGCTTCTTCCAAGAGGAAAATTGTCTTTATATAATTTTCTTCCGACTGCGTCATCTTTAATTTTTTTCAAATTTAAATAAATTTTTAGATTTATCTAAAAATAATTTTTAGAAATAACAAAATAAAATAATCATTTATAATAATCGTCCAGTAAGTTGGAAATGAGTTGGATTAGAAAATTGTTGATATTATGAATAAAATATTTTTCAAAACTACAGTGCTTCACCGTGAGCATTTTATATATTTGCTGCGGTAAGCCTTTAACCTCAACGCAATGATATACTTTTACTCCAACGATAAGGTGCATTACTTTCTGGTTGATGCGCCACGTCCACTCACATTTACAGAACATCAGAGACTTTCATGGTTATTCAGTAAAACGAAATTATGTACTGAAAAAGAATTCGAAGGATATTTCTTAGGGCCAAGAAGGGAAATGATTACTCCCTGGAGTACGAATGCTGTTGAGATTACGCAAAATATGGGCATAGGTGGTATTGTCAGAATTGAAGAGTTTTTCAAAAAAGACAAAGATTTTACCACTTATGATCCTATGCTTCAGCAGCTTTATAATGGACTTGGACAAGATACTTTTACCATTGCACATAAGGCCGATCCTATACTTTATGTTGAGGACATTGACGCTTATAATGAAGAACAGAGCCTGGCTTTAAGTCCGGATGAGGTAAAATACTTAAAGCAAGTCAGCGAAAAAATTGGCAGAAAATTAACCGATTCTGAGATTTATGGATTTGCTCAGATTAATTCAGAACACTGCCGGCACAAGATTTTTAACGGGACGTTTATTATTGATGGGAAAGAGATGCCCGACTCGCTTTTTGCTCTGATAAAAAAGACTTCAAAGGAATCACCCCGTTATCTGGTTTCAGCTTACAAAGATAATGTTGCCTTTATTAAAGGCCCTCAAATTGATCAATTTGCCCCTTCTTCGGGTGATGACGCTGCTTTTTTTGAAGTACGTAAAATTAATTCAGTGTTATCATTAAAGGCTGAAACGCATAATTTCCCCACTACAGTGGAGCCGTTCAATGGCGCAGCTACGGGAAGCGGTGGTGAAATCCGTGATCGTATGGCTGGTGGACGGGGAAGTGTTCCTTTAGCTGGTACTGCGGTTTACATGACATCCTATCCTAGATTGGGAGCAGGTCAACCTTGGGAAAGCAAGATTGCCAAACGCAAATGGTTGTACCATACACCAGCACAAATTTTGATTAAAGCTTCAAATGGAGCTTCAGATTTTGGAAATAAATTTGGTCAGCCATTGATTAACGGGAGTCTCTTTACTTTCGAGCATCAGGAAAATGATAAGCTTTTTGCCTTTGACAAAGTGATTATGCTTGCAGGCGGTGTTGGCTATGCAAACGCCCGTGATGCTGAAAAAGCTGTTCCGGAAGAAGGTGATATCATTGTCGTTTTAGGTGGTGATAATTATCGTATTGGAATGGGCGGTGGTGCTGTTTCTTCAGTAGATACAGGTGAATATAGCAAAGGAACAGAGCTCAATGCGGTGCAACGGTCGAATCCTGAAATGCAGAAAAGAGCTGCCAACGCCATTCGTGCATGTATTGAATCTCATACAAATCCTATTATTTCCATTCACGACCATGGGGCTGGCGGGCACTTGAATTGCCTTTCTGAATTGGTGGAAGATTCAGGTGCTGTTATTGATATTAAGAGGTTACCTGTTGGCGATCCTACATTATCATTCAAGGAAATCCTGGGCAATGAATCCCAGGAGAGAATGGGCATCGTCATAAAAGAAAAAGATTTTGATCTTGTTTCGAAAATCGCTTCGCGCGAAAGATCACCTATATATAGAGTGGGAACTGTTAAATCTGACCAACATCTTGTAGTAAAAGATGACGAAAAAGATCTTCCGGTAGATTTGGATTTGGAATACCTTTTCGGGAAACCTCCTAAGACAGTTCTTACCGACCAGACGCAGACTCTTAAGTTTACTGAACTTGAATATGATTTCTCAAATTTTGAGAAATATCTTAACCAGGTTCTACATCTCGAAGGTGTTGCTTGTAAAGACTGGCTTACTAATAAGGTAGATCGTTCGGTAGGGGGTAAGGTTGCTATGCAGCAATGCACTGGGGCATTGCAATTGCCTTTGAACAATCTGGGGATTATGGCGTTGGATTACAATGGCGAAAGAGGCATTGCCACAGCTTTGGGTCATGCGCCTGCACCTGCACTTTTGAACCCGGAAAAAGGTTCCAGACTTGCAGTTGTTGAGTCTTTGACAAACTTGGTTTGGGCACCGATAGAAAACGGACTTTCCGGTGTTTCTTTAAGTGCTAACTGGATGTGGCCTGCAAAAAATTCCGGAGAAAACGAACGCCTTTACAGTGCAGTGAAGGCCTTAAGTGATTTTACAGTAGCTTTAGGAGTCCCTGTTCCTACAGGTAAAGATTCTTTGTCAATGACTCAGAAATATCCTGACGGACAGGTTGTTTATGCACCGGGTACAGTCATTGTGTCGGCTGTAGGTAGTGTAACGGATGTTAAAAGAGCTGTAACCCCCAATCTGAAACCGGTTAAAAAATCAAGACTGATTTACATCGATTTCTCAAATTCGACTTTTGCTCTTGGTGGAAGTAGTTTTGCTCAGGTCCTTGGTAAGATGGGTACCGAAACTCCTGACGCTAATGATGCTGATTATATAAGAAATGTATTCAATACCTTGCAACATCTTATTTTGCAAGGACTTGTCCTGGCTGGTCACGATGTTTCGTCAGGTGGATTGATTACCACCTTGTTGGAAATGAATTTCCCCAATATCGACTATGGCATGAAATTGAGGTTGGATCGCTTTGGCGAAAAGGACTTTATAAGGCTTATGTTCAGCGAAAAACCTGCCGTAGTCATTCAGGTTAAGAATAAAAAGCTTGTAAAGACAATACTTTCTCATGCCGGAATAAATTTTAAAGTAATAGGAAGAGTCTGCAAAAGACATCATATTGCCATTAGACATCATAGAAAGAAGATTCGTTTGGATATTGATCGGCTTCGTGATGTGTGGCGTGAGACATCCTATTTACTTGATTCAAAGCAAACAGCCGGTCAACTTGCGCATGAGAGATTCCAAAATTATAAGAGGCAGGATTTATACTTCCAGTTTAACCGCAGTTTTACCGGCCGTAAAGAAACACTTGGAATTTTACGTCATCAGCAAGGAACCAAGAGAGTTAAGGCTGCGATTATTCGTGAAAAAGGAGTCAACGGTGACCGTGAAATGGCTTATGCTCTTTATCTTGCAGGTTTTGATGTGAAAGATGTTCACATGACAGATCTTATTTCCGGAAGGGAAGATTTATCTGACATTGCATTTATTACTTTTGTAGGAGGGTTCTCTAATTCAGATGTACTGGGTTCTGCTAAAGGTTGGGCCGGAGCATTCTTGTATAATCCAAAAGCTAAAAGGGCTCTGGATAATTTCTACAAAAGAAAAGATACCCTCAGCCTGGGAGTTTGCAATGGTTGTCAGCTAATGGTAGAATTGAATTTGATTTATCCTGATCATCCGGAAAAACCAGAAATGTTGCACAATGATTCTGGAAAATTTGAGTCTGCTTTTTTGAATATTGATATTCATGAAAACAATTCATTAATGTTGCAAAGCCTTGCAGGAACTCGTCTTGGTGTTTGGGTTGCACATGGTGAAGGAAAATTCAGTTTCCCGTATTACAGCGATAAATATCAGATTCCGGTTTCATATAGCTATGAAAAATACCCTGGAAATCCTAATGGTTCTGATTTTTCTACAGCAGCTATATGTTCTAACAACGGACGTCATCTTGCCATGATGCCGCACCTGGAACGTTCCATTTTCCCTTGGCAATGGGCAAATTATCCGGAGAACAGACAAAACGATCAGATCACTCCTTGGATGGAAGCATTTGTAAATGCCAGAAATTGGCTTGAAACTCATAGGGATATTTAAGAAAAGCAGGCTTTCTTCTTTTTTAAAAACGAATCTGAATTTATGCAATATAATTGATATTCAGTTATTTTATGAAATAGTTGGGTTAAATATGTAAAAAACTGCTTATTTTTAATAAAAAAGAAGGGGTTGGGTATAAATTTTTTTAAATTAGCTCAATATTAACCAAAAAATTTTACCATGAGAAAAATTACAATTTCACTATTAAGTATGTTGATGATGGTCAACTTTGCTTATGCCGGTGGATTGGTTACTAACACTAACCAGAGTGCTGCCTGGTCAAGGATGTTGGTTCGAGACGCTTCTACCAGTATAGATGCTGTGTACTTTAACCCAGCTGGTTTGACCAAATTGGCCGATGGTTTTTACATTTCGTTAAGCAGCCAAACTATTATGCAAACCCAGACATTGACTGTTAGTCCTTTGTCATCTTTTTCAATGAATCAGACAAAGTTTACAGGAAATGTTTCTGCCCCAGTTTTCCCGGATCTTTACATGGCCTATAAAACTGGAAAGTGGGCATTTTCTTTTGGATTTAATGCTATCGGTGGTGGCGGTGGTGCTGAATTTAAAACCGGTGTTCCGATGGATGAAGTTCCAATTGCAGGATTGGTTCCGCAGTTTGCAAGCCTGGGCGTTACAGGATATTCGATGAACGCTTACCTGAAAGGAACTTCGATGTACTTTGGAATTCAGGCTGGTGTCTCTTATGAAATTTCTCCTGCTGTATCTGTATATTTAGGAGGCCGTTATAATATTGCCATGAATTCCTATAAGGGATATCTTAAAGATATAAGGTTTTTGACAGCTCAGGGACCGGTTGTCCCAGGAACTTATGTACAAGCTTTTTCAAACGCATTTTCTACAGCAGTGACAGGGCTTGATAATCTCGTTGCCGGAGGTGCTGGTGGTTACACGATTGCTCAGGCTCAAGCTGGTGGAGTACTTACAGCCGCAGATGTACAGCAGCTGGAAGCTGCTTTGACTGCTGTTGGTGCTTCTTCTTCAAACATTAGTTCAATGACAATTGCAGATTTGAATACTAACTATAGCCCTGCTCTTTCCGCCACTGCTACACAATTAGGTGCGGCTGCTGCAATGTTGAGAGGTGCTCTTGCAGATCAAAACCTGGATGTTAAACAAAAAGGATCAGGCTTTACGCCTATTATCGGCGCAAATTTCTCTTTCTTGGATAACAATTTGGACATTGGAATTAAATATGAATTTAAAACCAAAATGACTCTTACAAATACTACAGCTACTGATCCTACTACAGGGTTACAAGAAGGTTTTCTAATGGGATATAATGGTACCACTCCTGTATATATGTTTGCTGATGGTGCCAAAACCAATGCCGATATTCCTTCTTATTTGTCAATTGGTGTTAGATATAATCTGGGTAAAGTTGTCAGCTTGCAGGCAGGATACCATTTGTATGGGGACCGCAGCACTGGTTGGACCGACGTTAAGAATACCGTTGGAAAAAATTATCAGGAATATGGTTTAGGAGCTGAATTCCATGTTTCTCCGAAGTTACTCTTGAGTACAGGATATTTGTATTCTCAATCAGGTGTTAACCAAGCTTATCAGAGTGATTTGAGCTACAGTCTTTCTGCAAGTACTGTAGGCCTTGGTGGCGCATATAAAATCAGTGATCGCGTTACATTGCAATTGGGTGGATATCTTGTAACTTATAAACCGCAGACTTATACGATGACAGCTGAATCAGGAACTACCCCGATGTCTTATAGTGAAAAATTCCAGAAATCAACTTGGGCAATTGCTGCTGGTCTTGACTTTAGCTTTGGTAAAAAGAGCAAGAAATAGTTAATAGTGATATTATTCTTAATAAAAGCCATGAAACGTAGTTTCATGGCTTCTTTTGTTTCCACTAAGTAAGATTTTATTCTCGGATTTGAGTGATTTCTTTGAGCAAAGTTTTCATTTTATTGGAATTTATCTTAAGATGGAATATTGACGTGCTTAATTTATTTACAATAGTATGATAATAATCATATACTGTTGAGTTATAAAATTTTAGATAAGATTCCGTACGAACTACATTCTGTTGTCCCTGATTCATTTTTTATACTTTTGTCGTTTATTTTTTGACAAATGCGGTATAAAATGGCTTTTCAAAAATATTTTCTTATTGCTTTCTTGGGCTTTTTAAGCTTGACTTCTTATGGTCAAAATGATACTGTGAATCTTGCTGAAGTGAAAGTTTCGTCTTTAGGAAATGAAACTGTTTTTAAAGGGACTACGCAATTTATCCAGGTGATTCCCAGTAAAACACTTTCTGGGGCTCCCGTTACAAATTTTGAAGACATTTTACAGCAACTAGGAGGATTTGATTTACGCCAACGCGGTGTTTTTGGGATGCAGGCTGACTTGAGTATTCGAGGTGGTACCTATGATCAAAATTTGATTATGATTAATGGTATTCCGGTTAACGATCCCCAAACTGGACATAACAATCTTGATTTGGCTTTAACACCAGGAGATATATCAAAGATTGAAGTCATTCAGGGGCCATCAGGAAGATGGTTTGGTCCCAATGCCTTTTCCGGGGCTATCAATATTATTACCAAGAAACCGGTCGGAAATGATCTGGATTTGAATGTATCTGGAGGCCAATATGGTTTATTTTCTGCTTTCCTGGCAGGAAATTATCAAACCGGAAAAATCAGAAATCATACTTCAGCCATGATAAGGCGTTCCAACGGATATCGTTGGGACACGGATTTTAAAAATTACGGATTTTATCATCAGTCTGCATATAGTCACAACAGTACAACCGCAGCTTTGCAGCTGGCATATCAGGACAGAGCTTATGGTGCATACGGTTTTTATACAACAGTTTATCCAGATCAGTTTGAGCATACCAGAAGTTTTTTTTCGAGCCTGAATTTTAATACCGGAAAGAAAGTGAATTTTCAGGGACAACTATCCTGGAAACGACTCTTCGATCGGTTCGACCTTTTCCGTCAGGGAAAGGGATGGTTTGAAAAACAAGGAGATTGGTATGTGATGGGGGCAGACAGTGCAGGCTTCAGAACTCCGGCTGGTTTTTTCCCATATACTGGACCTAATTTTCATCGCACTGATGTTTTGAATGGCAATCTGGGGCTTCATTTTGATTCGAAACTGGGTAAGAGTTCAGCAGTATTTTCAGTATCGAATCAGCATATTTTAAGCAATGTTTTAGGGTTGCCTATGCATGATACCATTTATTCATCGGTTATGAAAGGTGGTTTTTATAATCATTCAGCTGACAGAACAGATTTTAACCTGAGTTTGAACCAATATTATTCCAAAAACAATTTTTCTGTTTCTCTGGGAACAGGAATCTATTATAATTGGAAATATGGTACTTTATGGTCGCCAGGACTGGACTTCGGATATTTCATCAATGAAAACCTGAAGTCGTTTCTTTCTGTAAACCAGGCGATACGAATTCCGACATTTACCGACCTTTATTACAACAGTCCTGGTTATACTCCAAATCCAAATCTAAAGCCGGAAAAAGTTTTAGGAATGGAGGCGGGAGTAAAATATTTCAGAAGAAATATTGTAACGACCATCTCCATATTTGACAGAATGGGTCGTGACCTTATTGATTGGGTGAAGACAGATCCGCAGGCAAACTGGGAAAGCCGTAATTTAACGAAACTTAATACATATGGTTTGGCCTTATCGGCAGTATATGATAACGATAATCCGCAGCAAAAATTCATTCAAAGTATTCGTGTAAATTATACTTATTTACAGAGTAATAAAAGTTCTACAGGTTATATTTCAGCTTATGCACTTGATTATCTGAGACACGACTTTACAATTTTTGTGCAAAATAAAATTTTGAAAAAGCTCAGTTCCGGTTGGACATTTTCGATACAAAAACGAAACGGTGGTTATCTTGATTATCAAAGTTCTAAGGTGATTCCTTATGAGACAGTTTTTCTGCTGAATGCAAAAATCAGCTACGCCATAAAAAATGCTTCGCTCTATGTTCAGGGAAACAATTTGCTGAATCGTCCTTACCACGAAATGGGCAGTGTTCTCCTTCCAGGAATTTGGATATTTGGAGGCCTTCAGTACCATTTACCTTTGAAATAATTTAAAATCAGGAAATAAACGACTGGAAAAATTTTGGCGAAAGCATTTTTTAAAAAATCGCTATCTTAGCGCCCCAATGTTAATAATGAACAATGCAGAAAATTGTATTAATTACGGGTGCAACCAGTGGTATCGGTCTTTCCTGCGCCCGAAAATTTGCTGAAAACGGTAATCATCTGATTATTACAGGACGCCGTAAGGAAAGACTGGAAGAAATTACTACCGAAATAATCCAAAAATATAAGGTAAAAGTCTATTCTCTTCATTTTGATGTTCGAGATAAAGAAGCTGTTGCAAAAGCCATCGCATCGTTACCTGATGAATGGTCAAAAATTGATGTACTTATCAATAATGCCGGACTGGCTGTCGGTATGAACACGATCCAGGAAGGGGTCCTTGATGACTGGGAAAGAATGATTGATACAAATGTCAAAGGTTTGTTGTATATAAGTCGTTCGGTGCTTCCCGGAATGGTGGAAAGAAAAAGTGGCCATGTTATTAACATTGGCTCCATTGCAGGTAAAGAAGTTTATCCAAACGGAAATGTTTATTGTGCTACCAAACATGCCGTTGATGCTCTTACTAAAGGAATGAGGATTGATACTGTACATGATGGAATAAAGGTCACGCAAATTGCACCAGGCGCCGTTGAGACAGAATTTTCAATTGTCCGATTTAAGGGAGACCATGGGAAAGCGGATGCGGTTTATAAAGGTTTCGAGCCACTTCATCCTGAGGACATCGCAGAAGTAGCTTGGTTTGTGACAACACTTCCGGCCAATGTCAACATTAATGACCTGACCATTATGCCAACTGCCCAGGCAAGCGCAGGGGTTTTTCATAAGGAGCTTTAATAGTCAAATCTTTTCCAAAAGGAAAAATTACGGATTTGAATCTTTATATATAACTAATTTATAGACAATGAGGGTACGAAGACTGTTTGACCTACTGGATCACTATGAGCAGTCATATAAACCTAAAGATGATGTGCTGGCAGGAAAGGTTAACGGCGAATGGGTGAAATATGACTTAAAAACCGTTCGTGAAATGGTCAATAACATCAGTTATGGTCTGCTTGCACTAGGGGTAAGAAAAGGTGACAAAATAGGCACAATTTCTCCAAACCGGCCTGAATGGAATATTATTGATATGGCAATTCTACAAATTGGAGCCGTTCATGTTCCTATTTATCCGACCATAAGCGAGACTGATTACAGGTATATCTTGGAACATTCGGAAGTTCTTTATGTTTTTATTTCCGGGTGGGACTTGTACCGTAAAATCAAGCACATTGTTCCTGATATTCCGAACATCAAGGGGATTTATACTTTTAAACATTTTGATGATGTTCCGCATCTGGAAGAGCTTATCGAATTCGGAAAATCAAAAACGGATGAATTACTGCTTGAAGAATCGCGTGCTACCGTTTATCCGGAGGATGTTGCTTCTATAATTTATACATCAGGAACGACTGGAAAACCAAAAGGGGTTATGCTCTCCCACAAAAATATCATGAGCAATGTTTTGAACCTTTATCATATTTTTCCGGTTGATGAAAATTGCAAGGTGGTAAGCTATCTTCCTTTGTGCCACGTTTTTGAGCGTACAAATATTTATATTCTGCTTTATCTCGGGGTTTCCATTTATTACGCCGAAAATATGGGAACCATTGCAGCTAATATTCAAGAGGTAAAACCTCATGTTTTGACCACGGTACCCCGTCTGCTGGAGAAAGTTTATGATAAAATTATGGCAAAGGGAAGAGATTTGAGTCCTGTTGCTAAAACGCTGTTTTTTAATGCGGTTTCTCTTGGAAATAAATTTGAATATGATATTAAAAATCCTATTTTTCTCGCACAGCGAAAAATCTATGATAAATTAATTTATTCAAAATGGAGGGAAGCATTGGGTGGAAATATGCGTGCTGTCGTTTCTGGTGGAGCTGCCCTGCAGCCAAGGTTGGCGAGAGTTTTTAATGCAGCCGGAATCCCCGTTGTTGAGGGCTATGGGATGACAGAAACGGCTCCTGTTATTTCCTGCAACACTTTTGAAAAAGGAAACCGGAAAATAGGAACTGTTGGCCCTCCTGTAAAAAATGTTCAGATAAAAATTTCTGAAACCGGTGAAATTTTGGTCAAAGGGGATAACGTAATGGTAGGCTATTTCAAGGAACCTGAAATGACAAAAGTTACCGTTGTTGACGGATGGATGCACACGGGCGATGTGGGGATTGTGGATGAAGATGGTATGTTGAAAATCACAGGAAGGGTAAAAGAGATCTTTAAAACCTCCATGGGAAAATATATTTCGCCTGCACTGATTGAAAATAAATTTAAAGAATCTGCTTTCATCGATCAAATTATGGTGGTGGGAGAGAACCAGAAATTTGCCGCTGCTCTTGTTGTTCCTGATTTTGAGTATTTACAAGGGTGGTGTAAACAAAAAAGTTGTCCTTTTACAGGAAACAAGGATATTATTTCACACGCTGAGATAATTAACCGGTTTAAGGAAGAGATCAACCATTATAATAAATTTTTTGGTGATACTGAAAAAATCAAGAAATTCGAATTGCTTGACCACGAATGGACGATTGAATCAGGTGAAATAACCGCTAACTTAAAGCTGAAAAGAGAATTTATTTCTCAGAAATATTCCGATCAGATAAGTAAGATGTTTAGCTAAGAAGCGAATTTTCAGGAAAGAATCTGAAGGGTAAAATCCTTTAGCGGTCCGTACGACGTTGAATCGCGCAAGCCGACACCTTTGCATTTTAAATCCAATTCGTGAAGTTGCGTAATGATTTGTTTAAGCTTCTCGGGAGGGTAATTTTTTGCTGCAGTGCGGTATTCTTCGTAGAAAAAAGGATTGATACCTAATTTTGATGCCACAATATTTTTGCTTTCGCTGCTAATTTGGTGAAACAGAAACACCTTCATGAAAAATGAATGTATCATGGGTATGACAAGAAACAGTGAGTTCTGTTTAGGGTTGGCTTCGAAATACTGAATAATTCTAAAAGCTCTGAAGGCATCACGTGTGCTCAATGCTTTGGTAAGTTCAAAAATATTGAATTCCTTACTGATCCCAATATTTTGCTCGATATTATCTGATGTAATAGGATCTCCTGGTCCTAAATTAATCATTAATTTTTTGAGCTCATTACTAATGCGGCTCAAATCATTGCCAAGGTATTCTGAAAGTAGGAGGGCAGAACCTGGAGAAATAGTAAAACCCATTCCTCTTACTTTATCACTTATCCAATCAGGTATTTGATTATCATATAGTTTTGCTGATTCAAAAAGTACTGTATCCTGCGATTTGCTTAAAAGCTTATAGGTGGATTTACGTTTGTCGAGTTTTTTATATTTGTAATTGATAACAAGAATTGTAGAAGCCGATGGAGCTTGTAGATAAGGCTCCAAAAGTTCGATATTTCCTAAGTCCTGAGCTTCTTTGACGATGATCAGAAGATAATTGCTCATCATCGGAAACCGACGCGCCTGATCAATAATTTCACGCGGTGTCGTATCGCGTCCATATACTACCGTCTGATTAAAATCACGATCTGCTTCTTCCAGTGCGTTTTGTTCAAGATAAGCAGTCAGCGTGTCTATGTAATACGGTTCTTCCCCGTAAAGGAAATATACAGGATTGAAGATTTTCTTCTTTAAAGATTCTAGAATCTGCCTTTCGGATGTAAAAATCAAAATCTTAAATGTTTGACAGTTAGTCCTTTATTCTTAAGTTGTTCCAGCGATTTAATGCCAATCTTTACGTGTTCTTCCACAAATTTTGCGTTGACGGCTTTATCGCTTTCCTGAGTCTTAACACCCTCAGGAATCATAGGTTGGTCCGTAATAAGAAGTAAAGCGCCAGTTGGAATTTTATTATAGAATCCTACACTGAAAATCGTAGCAGTTTCCATATCGATAGCCATACTTCGGGTTTTCCGAAGAAGTTTCTTAAACTTATTGTCGTGTTCCCAGACTCGTCTATTTGTCGTGAAAACAGTTCCTGTCCAGTAATCTCGTGAAAATTCCCTAACGGTTGTTGAAATGGCTTTTTGCAAATTAAATGCAGGAAGAGCTGGTACTTTTGAAGGGAAATAATCGTTGGAAGTTCCTTCTCCACGAATGGCAGCTATAGGAAGAATCAAATCACCTACCTCATTCTTTTTTTTCAATCCGCCACATTTCCCTAAAAACAATACAGCTTTGGGTTCAATTGCAGCGAGCAAATCCATAATAGTCGCTGCATTTGCGCTTCCCATTCCAAAATTAATTATGGTAATATCATCTGCGGTAGCCGCATTCATAGGTTTTTCCCTATCGGCTACCTCAACTTTGTTCCATTCACAAAAAAGGTCTATGTACTGATCGAAGTTGGTTAGAAGGATATATTCTCCAAAGTTTTCAAGGGGCATACCGGTGTAACGCGGAAGCCAGTCTTTAACGATTTCTAATTTCGTTTTCATCCTTTTTACATGCAAATTTACAATTTTCTCGCTTTCCCGGGGTGGTGGTTTTTTCCAAAAAATTAAAAATAATGTAAGCAATATTAATTATTTTAATTTTACTGCTCAAATTTGCAGCGTATATGGATTTAAATCTTCCTGGATATGATGTAAGAGTTAGGGAGTCAGAAAATGGAGATAAAGAAATTTTTGATTCTTTTCGAAGAAAGTATGTAAAACTGACTCCTGAAGAATGGGTCAGACAACATTTTCTTCATTTTCTTTCTGATGAAAAAGAATACCCTGCAACATTGATTAGTGTGGAAAAACAACTAATTATACTTGGAAGAAGCAAGCGATTTGATGCTGTAGTTTTTAAAAATGATGGTACACCTTCAGTATTGATAGAATTTAAGGCTCCATCGGTAAAGTTAAATCAAAATGTAGTTGAACAGGTTGCGAGTTATAATTTCGCTTTACATGCAAATTTTTTGATAGTAAGTAATGGTTTAAGTCATTATTGTTGCAAAATGGATTATGAAAATCGAACATATAATTTAATGAGTGAAATCCCTTTTTTTAAAGAGCTGTAGATGTTGTGTTTGAAGCCGACAATTATAAAATCCATGTTAATGAAACAATTGTCCTGATAGAATAAAAAAAATTATAAATTTGTCCGGTAAATTAATTAAGCATGAAAAACAAAATTATTCAAACTGTTTTAATAGCCATTGTTATCGTTTTAGGTTATTTGATTTATGACAGCATCATGACTCCGGTTCGTTTTGACGCAGTTAAAAAAGAACGTGAAGCAGTTGTCATTAAGTATCTTAAAGGAATTCGTTCTGCCGAATTTATTTACAGGCAGCTGAACAACAGATACACCGGTTCTTTTGATACGCTGATCAATTTTATGGGAACAGCAAAAATTCCTGTGGTGAAAATGATTCCCGATCCGAAGGATACGACTTACACAAGAACCATTAACGACACGGTGGGTTATGTAAGTGTTGCAGACTCTCTCTTCGGTAAAAATCCAAAGTTTGACTATCACAAAATTAATATTATCCCATTCTCAGATGACTCGATTTTTAAACTGCAGGCTGGAGTTATATCAAAGGGCGGTGTAAGTGTTAATGTCTTCCAGGCAGAAGCTCCTTTCACAACATATCTTTATGGGCTGGATAAACAGTTGGTTATTAATCTGATAGCTAGTCAGACACAAATTAAGAAATACCCCGGACTTAAAGTTGGCTCTATGACTGAGCCTTCAACTGACGGCAACTGGGAATAAAAATTTCCCATTATGCCTCTAAGCATAAAGCCACATACCAGCTACCTGGATAAGTCTTTTAAAGAGTCTCATACAAGATCTTATGTCATGGCCATGCAATTTGATTTGCATGGCCTTGCTTTTATCATTTTTAATCCTGAAAAGAACAAAATATTAGGATTGCAGGCTTATTCTTTTGATGAAGAAAAAGCCATTTCCGAAATTCCGGTTTTTTTTGATTTAATTCTTAGTAATCAAGGTTGGTTTGCATATCCGTTTAAGGATTTTTATTTTTTGATGCAGAATACCTTCAGCACACTGATTCCTGCTCCATTGTTCGATAAGAATAATAAAAATCTATATCTTGGATTTAATCAACCTTTTCAGGAAGATCATCGAATCGTTTTTGATAGCCTTCACAGTACGGAATCTTATAATATCTATTATCTTCCTAATTCTGTTGCAGAAAAGATAAAGAGTTTCTGGCCTAATGCAAAAATTGTTCATTATTCAACGGCTCTAATTGAAAGTCTTTGGGCAGGATACAAAAACAAACTGAATCCAAACCACTTCTTCGTTGATATCCATGAGGACAATTTCGATTTGGCATATTTTAAAGAAAACAAACTCTTTTATCATAATAATTTTTCATACCGTACAAAAGAAGATTTTATCTATTTCCTGCTATCGGCTGCTGAGCAGTTGCAATTGAATCCAGAGACTCTTCATCTGGTGATGATGGGTAAAATTGATAAAAGCAATCCAAAATACGAGATGATTTATCGTTATATCCGAAGTCATGAGTTTATTCCAAAAAACGATAGCTTCCAGTATTCATATTTATTAGATGATGTGATGCATCATCAGTACTATACTCTTTATAATGTGCTACAATGCGAATTATAGCGGGTTCCCATAGAGGCAGAGTCATTCGCCCTCCCAATAATTTGCCAGTCAGGCCAACCACCGACATGGCCAAAGAATCCTTGTTTAATATTCTTAGAAATCTGGTGGACTTTGAAGGAGTCTCCGCAATGGATTTATTTTCAGGGACGGGTTCAATTGCTTTTGAATTGATCTCAAGGGGTTGTGAACAGGTAGTCGCAGTAGATCAGAATAGAAGCTGTGCAGATTGGATAAGGAAAGCTGCCGGCCAGTTTGGAATGAATAATCTTTCAGTTCAACAATCAGACAGCTTTAAATTTATTGCCAGGAGTTTCAAAAGCTTTGATGTAATTTTTGCTGATCCACCATATGATATGGAGAATATCGAAGATTTACCCGATGCAGTCTTTAACAGCTCTGTATTAAAGCCGGAAGGTTTGCTGGTTATAGAACATTCCCGCCGCATTGATTTTACCGCACATCCTCATTTCTTTGACCATAGAAAGTATGGGAAAGTGAATTTTACTTTTTTCAAATGAAAGGTTGAGGAATAAGGACTTTCTTAAAATCATAAGACAGTATTGGTTTTTCTTTTCCTGATCAGAATAAGTTTTGGTCATGCGGAGAATTGTTGGGTTTTTTATACATTTACTGAATCAAACCCTTATTCCATGAATCGAAATGTTAATATTGATAAATTACGGCAGAACAAAGAGTGGGATGTAATCATCATTGGTGGTGGTGCTACAGGTCTTGGATGTGGTGTGGAAGCTTCCACACGCGGTTTTAAAACACTTCTTTTAGAGCAAAGCGATTTTGCAAAAGGGACCTCCAGTCGGAGCACCAAGCTGGTTCACGGTGGAGTCAGATATCTGGCTCAGGGCGATGTTTCGTTAGTTCTCGAGGCACTAAAAGAGCGGGGACTTTTACGTCTCAATGCTCCACATTTGGTAAGAAACCAGTCTTTTATAATTCCCAATTATGACTGGTGGGGTGGCCCTTTTTATACCATCGGTTTAAAGGTCTATGATATGATGTCGGGTAAATTGGGTTTGGGACCTTCAGAGCATATTAGTACAGAGTCAGTAATGAAAGCTATCCCAAACCTAAAAAAAGAAGGTTTGAATGGAGGGGTCATTTATTATGATGGTCAGTTTGATGATGCACGGTTAGCTATAAATCTGGCGCAAACCATGGAAGATAACGACGGAACTCCGATTAATTATATGAAAGTAACGGGCCTTCATAAAGATCATAAAGGGCTAATTAATGGATTGCATGCAGTTAATATAGAAACTCAGGAAAAATTTAACATCAAGGCAAAGGTTATTATCAATGCTACCGGGGTGTTTACTGATAGCATTATTCAAATGGATGAGCCGGAGAGCAAAAGAACCATTATTCCTTCGCAAGGTGTTCATATTATTCTGGATAAGAAGTTTCTTCAGGGAGACTCTGCTATCATGATACCAAGAACTCAGGACGGACGGGTTCTTTTTGCAGTTCCATGGCATGATAAAGTAGTGGTAGGAACAACAGATACTTTAATGGAAAATATTTCTTTGGAACCTCGCGCTCTTCCTGAGGAAATTGATTTTATTCTTGATACTGCAGGTCAATATCTTACTTATCAGCCTAAAAGATCAGATGTTTTAAGTGTGTTTGCTGGACTGAGGCCTTTGGCCGCACCTGACGAGGAGGGAGAGAAAACAAAAGAGATTTCCAGAAGTCATAAAGTCAGTGTATCGCCATCAGGATTGGTGAGCATTACAGGAGGAAAATGGACAACCTACCGAAAAATGGGTGAAGATACTCTTGATAAAGCTATAATGGTAGGAGGTTTGGAAGATAGACCTTCTGTGACTGCCCAAATGCCCATTCATGGTTATGTAAAGAATATTGATGAATTAAATCATTTGCATTTTTATGGTTCAGATGCTCTTAGAATAAGGAATATGGTCAGAGAAAATCCTGATTTGGGAGAGTTACTGGTTTATCCTTATCCTTATATGAAAGCAGAGGTAATTTGGGCTGTCCGGGAGGAAATGGCAAGGACGGTTGAAGACTTTCTTGCGAGAAGAATCCGATTATTACTTCTGGATGCAAGACAAAGCATAGAGGCGGCTCCAATAGTTGCACAGATTATGGGTGAGGAACTTGGTTACAGACGTCGCTGGCAAAAAGAGCAAGTGGAAATGTATACAACCCTTGCTAAAGAATATATTTTGGAATAAAATATTCCAGATCAATAACAGCCATTGATTATGAAAGAAAAATACATTCTTGCATTGGACCAGGGAACTACCAGCAGCCGGGCTATCATTTATGATAAACAAGGAAAAATCAGGTCGTTTGCCCAAAAGGAATTTACCCAGTATTTCCCAAAACCAGGATACGTAGAACATGATCCACAGGAAATTTATAGTTCCCAGATCACTGTGGCAGCTGAAGCCATCACTAAAATGAGGATTCACGATTTGTCTATCGAAGCAATCGGCATCACCAACCAAAGAGAAACAACGATCATCTGGGACCGAAAAACTGGGAAACCTGTATATAATGCTATCGTTTGGCAAGATAGACGTACTTCAAGTTATTGCGATCAGCTAAAAGCGAGCGGTTATCAGGAACTAATCAGGCAGAAAACCGGACTGGAAATCGATGCTTATTTTTCAGGGACCAAGATCAAGTGGATTATGGACAATGTCCCGGGCGTTCGAAAGAAAGCCGAAAAAGGTGCGTTAGCATTTGGGACGGTGGATTCGTGGCTTATCTGGAATCTCACTAACGGAAGAAAACATCTTACGGACGTAAGCAATGCATCCCGCACGATGTTGTTCAATATTCATACACTTGAGTGGGATGTTGAGCTGTTAAATCTGTTGGACATCCCTGCGGCCATTCTTCCTGAAGTAAAACCCAACAGCTTTCAGTTTGGCGTAACCGATTCGCTGATATTTTCCAAAAAAATTCCCATTACCGGTGTGGCTGGAGACCAGCAGGCAGCTTTATTTGGTCAGATGTGCATCCACAAGGGCATGGTGAAAAATACTTACGGCACAGGCTGTTTCATTATGTTGAATACAGGTCAAGAAGTCATTGAATCCAAGAACAGGTTGCTTACCACGGTGGGATGGCAGCTTAACGGAGAGACCACCTATGCGTTGGAAGGCAGCGTTTTTGTGGGCGGTGCAGTAGTGCAATGGCTACGTGATGAAATGGGATTTTTCCGCCAGGCGGCCAGCAGTGAAAAGCTGGCTGCTTCTGTGGAAGATAACGGAGGCGTGTATTTTGTTCCGGCGTTTACCGGGCTGGGGGCTCCTTACTGGAGCCAGGATGTCAGGGGAACCATTTTCGGAATTACACGCGGTACTTCAAAAGCACACATCGTGCGTGCTGCATTGGAATCTATCGCCTTTCAAAGTTATGATGTTATCAAAGCCATGGAACAAGATGCCGGTTTTAAGATCGAGAAACTCCGTGTGGACGGAGGAGCTTCCGCCAATGATCTGTTGATGCAAATCCAGGCTGATGTTTTACAAACGAATGTACAGCGACCTGAAGTGGTAGAAAGCACTTCTCTGGGCGCTGCTTATTTTGCGGGTCTGCAAATCGGATTTTGGTCGGATGTAAGTGAAATTGAAAGTCAGTGGCAGATGGAAAAAGAATTTGTAGCTGAGAAATCCACTGATGAACTACAACCTATGATTGACCAATGGCACAAAGCTGTGAATATGATTACGAAATAAAACGTTCAGGGAAATTCGTGAAGATGGCATCCACGCTCATCGCTTTTACTTTTTCGAATTCTTCTTCACTATTGACGGTATAAATCCAGACCTGCAATCCGTTTTGATGGATCTCTTCAACCAGATTTGCATTTACATGATTTATCGAAAGATTGATTGAGGAAGCATTGAGCTTGTGTGCAAGTTTCTGATAACCGTTAGGGTGTCTTTTATACAAAATCCCGATCGGAACATCGGGTATCAAGGCATGAAATTCACTGAGTTGTCTGTGATGAAAAGAAGAAATAACAAAATCCTCTGCTTTCCACTTTTTTTCCTGAATGGCTGCCATTATGAGAGTGGCTGTTTCTGTAGCGACATGCTTTCCTTTTAACTCAATGTTGATCTTCGCTTTTCCGCTAACAAGCTCAAAGATTTCATGCAGAGTCGGAATCTTCTCACCGTTGCCGGCATCCAGACTCTGAAGTTCGTTGAGTGTTTTGTGAGAAACAAATCCGTTGCCGTTGGTCGTCCGGTTGACACTGTAATCATGAATCACCACCAACTCGCCGGTTTTGCAAAGATGATCATCCAGTTCAATCATTTCAGCACCAAGCTCAATCGCTTTTCGAAAAGAAACCAGGGTGTTTTCAGGTTGTGTGCCGCTGGCACCGCGATGTGCAATAACAAGCATGATTTTTTTATTTTCCAGTAAACGGATCACTAAAATACGGACATTCCCGTTTTGGTGGTAAAGAGCTCCAGCGCCTTGATGCCTCTCACAGAATTTCCTTTTTCGTTGAGCCTGGGGCTCCAGACACTGATGGTGAATTTTTCGGGATACAACGCGATGATACCACCTCCCACACCGCTCTTCCCAGGTAATCCGACCGCAAAAGTATATTCGCCTGATTCATCATAAAAGCCGCATGTCTGCATCAGAGCATTGAGCCGTTTTGTCTGACTTTTGGTTAGAATCTCATCTTCGGAACCGGGTATTTTTCCGTGATTCACGAAAAGCAAAAAGGTCTTTGCCAGTTCTTCACAACTCATCTCAATAGAGCACATGTTAAAATACAGATCCAGCACTTTTTCCACCGGGTTTTGAATGTTCCCGAAAGATTTCAGCAGATTTGCTACTGCCATGTTCCGGTAACCATTTCTTTTTTCTGATAATGCCACGGCTTTATTATAACTTACTTTTTCTCCTCCCGACAGATGACGGATAAAATGAAGCAGTTCTTTTTTGGGGTCGTTTAAGTGTGAAACAAGAATATCTGCAACTACCAGTGCACCGGCATTTATAAAGGGATTTCGTGGGATTCCTTTTTCATATTCCAGCTGAAGTAAAGAATTGAAAGCTGTTCCTGATGGTTCTACGCCAACACGCTCCCAGAGTTTTTCTCCCAAAAAGGAAAATGCCATCGTCAGAGCAAAAACTTTGGAAATGCTTTGAATAGAAAAACGTGTAAAGGCATCTCCGGTGTAGTAAGATTCTCCGTCGAGCAACTGAAGGAAAATTCCAAACTGATCCGGCGCGACTTTGGCTAGTTCTGGAATATAGTCAGCAACTTTTCCCTTCTCTTTATAGATGAGCGTTTCTATTACAATCTCATCCAGGGTTGTCTGATAATCAATTGCCATTCTTTTGTTGATCGTTATAAATTCTTACTCCGTGAAATCCATCCGATGTGGCATAACCTCTGTACATACCGGGCGTGTTGAAAGTCATGGTAAAATTTCCAAATCTATCTACTGCGATTAGCCCTCCTTCCGCATGTTGCTTGACCAGCTTGTCAAGAATTATATAATTCGCTGCTTCTTTCAGGCTTAATTGACCGTATTTCATCAAGGTCCCTATATCATATGCTACCACATCTCTCATAAAGAATTCGCCGACTCCGGTGCAGGAAACTGCACAAGTTGTATTATCAGCATATGTTCCGGCACCAATGATAGGGGAGTCACCCACTCTTCCGGGCATTTTATCTGTCAGACCACCTGTGGAAGTTCCGGCAGCAAGGTTCCCATGCTCATCCAATGCTACGCAACCTACAGTGCCTTTTTCTTCTGCCTCTTTTTTTTCAGCTTTCATTTTTTGAAGGCTTTTCCATCTGTTTTCAGTAAAGAAATAAGAAGGGGGAACGATTTGAAGTCCTTGTTTAGCCGCAAATTCCTCAGCCCCTTTACCCACTAACAGAACGTGGTTAGTGTTTTCCATAACTGCTCGTGCGGCCAGTATAGGATTTTTAATATCGCTCACGCAGGCTACAGCACCTGCCATCAAATTTTTACCGTTCATGATGGCAGCATCCATTTCGTTTGTTCCTGCGGACGTAAAAACTGCTCCTTTTCCGGCATTAAACAATGGAGAGTCTTCCATAATAGTGATGCATTTTGTAACTGCGTCCATCGCTGTACCACCATTTTCAAGAATCATTTGTCCACTGTCCAACACCTCCTGCAGCTTATCGCGGTATTGTTTTTCCATTTCTGGCGTCATATCCTTTTTCAATATCGTACCGGCACCGCCGTGAATTACCAGAACCCATTTTCTTTTGTTTTTTGTTTCTTCATTCTTTTTGAGCTGTTTGCAGGAAGTAAATGAGAGGATAAATAGAAGTGCTGTTAGAAAGTATATTGCTGGTTTCCCTTTCGGGAAAAAGTTGGTTTTAAAATAATTTTTCCCGTTTTCTCCAAAGAATGAAACTTGTGTTTTCATGGTAATAAGGATTAATTATTTGATTTGATGCGCATGATGTATCACAGGGAATAAAAGTGTTTGAAAATCATAAATTCCGAACATCTGGGCGGCGGTGATCAGAACGACGATCACAATGACCCATTTCACAAAATTAACTCCTTTTTTTACCGCCATTCTGGAAGCTACCAGAGCTCCGATCATATTTCCAACTGCCAGGACCAAACCGTATTTCCAATTAATTTCGTGATTGTAGAAAAAGATGAGCAAAGTAAAAGGAGTATAAAGCAGGATGATCAGCACTTTCATAGCATTGGATTTTACTAGGTCGTAACCGGCTCCCAATACAATTCCTGCCAGCAGGAAATATCCTACGCCCATGTGGATAAAACCGGCGTAAATTCCAATGAAAAAGAATATCACATAGATTTTCCAGCTTAGCTTTTTCTCTCTGATTTCAGCCCTGCCGTAAATATAATTCTGAGGTTTGAAAAGGATAAAGATCAGCATGATTAGCATAATAACCCCAATGGCAACCTGAAATACCTGTTCATTAATGTCTACAGCAATCTCGGCCCCAACCAAAGAACCGAAAAGTGTAGGAATTGAAAGATAAAGCGATTTCTTCCATTCCAATACCTTCTGTTGTTTAAAACTGGAAACTGCAACCAAATTCTGTAATCCGATGGCAATACGGTTGGTGCCATTTGCCACCGTTGCGGGAAGTCCCATCATGATTAAAATTGACAAGGAAATAACACTTCCACCTCCAGCTAACGTATTGATAAACCCTACCAATACACCCGCTACCACCAATACAACCACTTCGCTTAAAGGCATACTATTTTTTGATGATTAAATTGAATAATAATTGAAATAACTCTTCCGGTTTAAAGGGTTTGGCAAGAAAACCGTCCATGCCGGAAGCTATGGCTTTTTCTTTGTCTTCTTTTAAGGCATTGGCCGAAAGTGCAATGATAAAAGCATGACGGTCTATTTTTGATTTTTCGAATTCTCTAATTTTTTGAGTGGCTTCGAGTCCATCCATTACTGGCATCTGAATATCCATCAGAATTAAATCATATAACTTTTGCTGATATTTTTCAAATCCTACTTTTCCGTTATTGGCTAAATTTACCTGGCAGCCCTCTTTTTCCAAAGTTAAGCTCGTTATTTTTTGATTTATAAGGTTGTCTTCAACAAGAAGCACACTGAATTCTTTAAGTAACTCCAGAATCTTTTGTTTGTTGTACAATATTTCTTCTGTCTCCAGATTTTCAAGGGAAAGAGGAACAGTAAACCAGAACTTTGAACCGTTCTGCCATTTGCTTTCAACTCCAATTTCTCCTTTGAGCAGGTTGACAATTTTCTTTGATATAGCGAGCCCCAAACCAGTTCCCTGATATGTTTTGGTCGAGGAGGTGTCCAGCTGAGTAAAACTCCCAAACAATATGTCTTTGTACTGTTCCGGAATTCCGATACCCGTGTCTTCAACTTCAAAGCGCACTAGAAGTTCATTTTCAGTAGTCCGAGAAACAGGAACTGCCCGCATTGTTATGGTTCCCGTTTCCGTAAATTTTACTGCATTTGAATATAAATTACGAAGAATTAAACCTAATAGTTGAGGATCTCCTTTAATAGTTTCCGGGATCGATTTGTCAAGATCAATCACTGATTTTAGAGATTTCTCTAAAAGCTTTTCTTTAAAATTTTGGGCCGTATTCTGAAGTAATTCACTGGTATTAAAAGCTTTTTGAATTGGTTTTACTTCTTCCTTTTCCAGTGAAGAATAAGTAAAGATATCATTAATGATTGAAATCAAGTGTTCCCCTGAATTCCTCAAATTCTTTAGGTATTCTTGTTGCTTGTTATCCAGATTTGTCTTCCCTAATATTTCTGCCATTCCCATAATTCCATTTAAAGGCGTACGGAGTTCATGGCTCATATTTGTTAGAAATCTATCCTTAATTTTTTCACCTTCTTCAGCAATTTCTTTTGAATATTTAAGTTCGTCTTCGTACTTTTTTTGGTCAGTAATATCCCATGACACACCTATAAGTCCAATAATTTTTCCGGTATGATTGCGTACAGGAGCTATATTAGTATGAACCCAAATGATATTCCCGTTCTTTTCAAGTTGTTCCTCAACATTAAAAAAGAATTTTCCCTTTTCAATTACAGATTCTTCTAAATTTTCATAATCACCAATGGGGAGATAACTTTTAAATACTTCCTTTAACTTTTTGCCTTCAAGCTCTTTCTGAGTTATTCCTGAAAAATCAAGAAAAGCTCTGTTTGCCAAATGGTAGCGCAACTGGCTGTCTTTGAAGTAAACCAACGCAGGAAGTGTATCAAGTAGAATTTTTAATTCATCCTTTTGATTTCGAAGATTCTTTAAAGCATTTTCAAGGTTTTCTGAAGTTTTGGCCAGCAGAGAGTTTAGGATATTTTTGTCTTTTAACCCTTTTGAGACTTGAAAATCAATTATGCTAATTTCACTTTTCAACCTTTCCAAATCTTCAAGAGCCTCATATCGTAACTTGTCCGGATGGGATGTTTTTCCGATCTGGTTTATCTTTTCTTCCAATGATTGTAAAATCTTTTTCATAGGGAAGGGGCAGGTTTTTCAGTTAGTAGTGCAAGGGTAAAACTTTGATTGTAAAACTTACTTGGTTGGTCATTGTCTTTTGCAATTTCTCCGTAGTTAAAACAACCGACAAGAGGAACTCTCCACTTGATAGCCGCAAGTTTGATTTCGGTGTTAATCAGAGGTCCTGTTGCGAGTTGCCGCGCAACTGCTGAATATAAAAACATCAAATCAGCACTCTGGTTTTTTTCATAAAAGGCAATAACTTTTTCACGTGTTTTTTCAAGGATCTCAAATCCTGGTGATGCAGAGAAAGAAAAAACGGTACCTGATTTAATTGAAGATGAAAAAATCAGAGAGCGTTTTTCTTTATCAATTTTGTTAATTGCTCTCAAAGAAAATGTCCCGTCCTGATGTTTAATCATTAAAGGGTATTCAAGCCCAATCATTGGCAGATCTTCTTCCAAGATGTTCAAATAATTTACATAGAAGTCTAAAGCCGGAATGTTGTCAATTTCAGATACAACATTTTCTTCTGAATGAGTAACTGTAAAATCTGTTCCCAATCCATTCCAACCGCTTGTTGTCATTCCGTTTAATCCAATTTTCTCATCATCCAAAATCAAAAAAATTGCACCGCAATCAGTGATCTCTTTTTCAGTGAAGACAAGTGCTTTTTCCAGTTTCAGATCATCACCGGCTAAACAACCATACATTTTGAGCTGACTTCTCGTTTTTATAAGAATATTATCAATAACAGCCTGAATATTCTTACCTAATCCGCTAAATGAGGTCAGCACAGAAGGTTCCTTAAAACGCTGTTTTATTATTTCTCCCGCTTCTTTTCCGAAGACATCTTGAGTAAAATTGTCCATCTTCAAAAGTTGCAGTTGAAACGAACTTGCAGGAATATCAGTAAGGACTAAGACAGCCCCTCTATTCAGCATAATATCTCCATCCGAATCAAATAAAATTTCACCGGCACTGGTTGTCCCGAAAAGGTTAATTCCATATTGTTGAAAACTATCCATTATCTGTTTTAATGGAAAGTCTATAGAAACAAAGCAAAATGCCAGCGTGGGCTTAAAATCAATCTTCTTCAGGGTGCTTTTCAACACCGAATTAAAGTCGCGGGGAATTTCACACACAAATGTAAAAGATGATATCATGAAGAAGGCTTGTTGACAAATAACAAAAATAGTAAATCTTTCTAATATTGTTCTGTAAACCAATTCTGAAAACGTTTTCAGAGAAATTGACTTAAGATTACAACAAACAATACAGGTAAGATTTACTTATCTTAGAAAAGACGAGACAATATGATGTGATAAAATTTAGGAGGCTTTTTGTCAGTAATGAATCAAAAGCTCCCAGATCTTTCTAAAAATATCAATGCTTTCTGAAAGCGTCCCATCCTTGGGCAGAAAGTTCTATTACGGTATTGTCGTTGGAAATCAATCTGTTTCCTTCCGAAATATCAGTAATGTATCCAATAACACTAACTTGCGGGATTTTCAGAATTTTCTCATAATCCGACTGAGAAATAGTAAATAGCAATTCATAATCCTCACCACCGTTAAGCGCAGCCACTGAAGGAATGATTTGAAATTCTTCCGCTGTTCTGTAAGTTTCCTGATCGATGGGAATCTTGTTCTCATAAATTGCAACTCCTACACCGGATTCTTTTGAAATGTGTAATGCCTCAGATGCCAGACCATCAGAAATATCTATCATAGCTGTAGGAAGAATTTTCTGTTTTTTCAATGCCTCTACAATATCCAGTCTTGGTTCAGGTTTTAACTGACGTTGAAGGATATAGTCTTTACCTTGTAACTCAGGTTGCATTGAAGGATTGGCCTGGAAAGCCCGTTTTTCTTTTTCAAGAGTTAAAAGTCCCATGTAAGCACCACCCAAATCGCCGCTAACACAAAGTAAATCTCCTGGCTTGGCTCCTTTTCGATAAGTGACTTTTTCTTTATCTGCATCACCTATGACTGTTACAGAAATAAACAATCCGCTTAAACTGCTGGTGGTGTCACCTCCGACAAAATCCACATGATATACTTCACAGGCCTTTTTTATCCCCCTGTAAAGTTCTTCCAAAGCTTCGAGAGTATATTTACTTGATACACCAATACCAACAACAATTTGTCTTGGTGTTCCGTTCATGGCGGCAATATCCGAAAGATTAACAGCTGCGGCTTTATAACCCAAGTGTTTTAGCGGAGTGTAAGTCATATCGAAGTGAACACCTTCGAGAAGTAAATCATTGGAAACTAGGGTATAATTTCTACCACCTGTTTTTAAAACAGCAGCATCGTCTCCAACTCCCATAACTGTAGAGGGTTGTACTGGTTTAATATCTTTAGTTAACCTGTCAATAAGGCCAAATTCGCCTAATTCGGAAATGTTTGTAAGAGAGGGATTATCCATGAATTTTTTTTGCAAAAATAATAAATCCGATATTCCGGTTATGACAATGATGATTTGAAATAAATAAACAGAAAATCATAATTTTGGATAATGAAAATCGTTTATCTCAAAATGATGAGGAGAATTCGCATAGTATTAATGATGTTCGTCCTTTTAGGGGCCGGATCTTGTTCTAAAAATCCAATAGATCCCAATATAATACCTGCTACTGTTCGTATCGACATATACCCTAATTCGACATTTTACCAACAGTTAAATACGGTTGGAGGATGGGTTTATGTGAAAAACGGAGATAATGGGGTCTATCTCAGTAGTGAATCCAGAGGGGTCATCATTTATCGATTAGGTGTTGATACATTCAAAGCATATGATCGTATTCCACCCAATAATCCTAATCAATGTGGTAGCACAACAGTTTTAGTCGTAGGAAGTAATTTTCCATTTGCCAAAGATCCCTGCACGGGTAATCTTTACCAATTACTCGACGGAACCTTATTTAAAGGGACGGGAAAATACTCTATGATACAGTACCATGCAGAATACGATGGTACTATGCTTCATATTTACAACTAAAACTAAACCAGTTTTCAAAATTTTAACCGCATTTAGAATATCCGCACGAACTACAGATAAGACACCCATCCTGATATATCAGAGATGGCTCCTGGCATTCCGGGCAAACATTGTCAACAGCTTTTGCTCCATCCTCAATAAAACGTTTTAAAGCCCTTACGACACCGTTTTTCCATGTATTGATGTTTTCTTCATCAAGATTGAGCTTGGAAACAAGATTTATAACATAGAGGAGTGGCATTCCGTGACGTAATAATCCTGAAATAAGTTTAGCATAATTCCAGTAAATTTTGTCGAATGACCGGGACAGCCCTTCATAAGTTACTTTGTAACCTTGTTTGTCTTCAAATTGAAAGTCGTAGCGAGAAGCTTGTCCTTTTATTTTAGTTTTAATCACCCAGCCATGTTCAACGAATGGAGGAAGGAAAAAGTCATCAGCTTTTCCGGTAAAGATTTCATAGGGACGTCCATTTAATTTTCCAACGAAAGCAACCCATTTTTCGTAGTTGTTCTGGAAACGCAAAACCTCTGCTTCTAAGACAGCTGGACGCTGCGGCGCACTGGTTTCCTTAAATTCAGATTCTTTTTTCTCTGTGCTATTGCTTATGAGGACTCCTGAACGGGAACCTTCACGGTAAATGGTCATTCCCTTACAACCGCTTTCCCATGCCGTCATGTAAATCTGACCTACAACTTCTTCTGAGATGTTTTCTGGAATATTTACGGTCACACTGATAGAGTGATCAACCCATTTCTGAATCATTCCCTGCATTTTTACTTTGCTTACCCAGTCAATGTCTTCAGAAGTAGCTTTATAGTAAGGTGATTTTTTGATGATTTGCTGAAGCTCTTCATCGGGCATAGCTTTCACTTCAACAATATTATAATTGTGAATTTTAAGCCATGTTTCAAATTTTGGATGAAAAACATTGTATTCTTCCCAAGAATCACCAACTTCGTCTACAAAGCTGACAGTCACATTTTTGTCGTTAGGATTTACTTTGCGACGTCTTTTATATGAAACCATGAAAACAGGTTCGATACCTGAAGTGGTTTGTGTACAAATGCTAATACTTCCAGTAGGCGCAATAGTCATCATTGCAATATTACGACGCCCTACTTTTGTCATCTTTTCATAGAGTTTAGGTGCGTTTTCTTTAATACGTGCGATGAAAGGATTATTTGCTTCACGATCTGTATCATAAATTGGGAAAGCACCACGTTCTTCTGCTAGGTCAACAGAACTTCTATATACTTCAAGAGTGAGAAGCTTATGAACCTCAACCGAGAAATTAATAGCACTTTCTGAACCGTAACGTAAGCCCAAAGCAGCAAGCATATCTCCTTCAGCTGTAATTCCTATCCCTGTACGTCTTCCTAACAACGATTTTTCCTTGATTTTTTCCCAGAGTTTTCTTTCAGTATATTTAATTTCTTCAGACTCAGGATCCAAATCAATTTTTTTCAAAATAGCTTCAACTTTTTCAATCTCAAGGTCAACAATGTCATCCATCATACGATGAGCAATATGTGCATGTTTACTGAACAAATCACCGTTAAAATAAGCTTTTTCAGTAAAAGGATTTTCTACATAGCTGTACAGATTAATAGCTAATAAGCGACATGAGTCGTAAGGACATAGAGGAATTTCTCCGCAAGGATTTGTAGAAACAGTTTGGAAACCTTTGTCAGCGTAACAATCCGGAACAGATTCTCCAATAACAGTATCCCAGAATAGGACCCCCGGTTCTGCAGAGGCCCAGGCATTATGAATGATTTTATTCCATAATGTCCTGGCATCAATGTCTTTAGAAAATAAAGGATTGTTAGAGTCTACGGGATACCGTTGATTGAAAGACTTCCCTTCTTTAACAGCCTCCATGAATTCATCGCTTATTTTAACCGAAATATTGGCTCCAGTTACTTTTCCCTGTTCCATTTTGGCGTCAATGAAACTTTCAGAATCAGGGTGCTTAATGCCGATAGACAGCATAAGTGCTCCACGCCGCCCATCCTGGGCAACTTCTCTTGTAGAATTGGAATATCTTTCCATGAATGGAACCACACCGGTTGAACTTAACGCAGTGTTTTTAACGGGGCTACCCTTAGGACGGATGTGGGTCAAATCATGACCAACGCCACCACGTCGTTTCATCAGCTGTACTTGTTCCTGATCAGTTTTCATGATCCCGCCATAGGAATCAGAATTACCCTCATTTCCAATAACAAAACAGTTGGAAAGAGATGAAACCTGATGTTTGTTTCCAATTCCGGCCATGGGGCTTCCGGCAGGAATAATATATTCAAATCTATCCAGTACCTCAAAGATTTCATCTTCACTTAAAGGGTTTGGATATTTTTTTTCAATTCTTGCAATCTCTTTGGCAAGTCTTCTATGCATCTCTTCCGGGGTTTTTTCGTAGATATTCCCCATACTGTCTTTGAGAGCGTATTTATTGGCCCATACCCCAGCAGCTAGTGTGTCTCCATTAAAATATTCAGTAGCTGCGGCCAAAACATCATCATATGAGAGAGGTTTTTCCACAATTCCCTGAAAATCTTCAGGACTTTCCGACTGAGAATTGTTGCCTAAACCCATTGGGATCATGACTTTTTTTAGGAGGTCTTTGCTTGAAATTTCATTCTTTCTGCGTTCTTCCAGAACCTTTTCATAAAAGTCTTTCTCTTCCTGGGTTTTCACCAAGTTTTCATCAATGTTTTGGTTTATGTCATCGTTAAACTGAAGTGGTAAATTGTTTTCCATATTTTTGCTAAATGATGATTGTTGATGCTTTAATATTTTGTGATACAGGGTGCTAAAAAGCTTATATAAATTTCTTGTTTTTTCTGCAATGTACAACACAAAACTAAACGTCAGTTCAAAATTTTATTAACAGAAAACATGTGAATAAATAGTAAATGTCGCAGAATTAATTTTTTATGATATGAATAGTATGTGCATAACATCAAAAAATATTTAAAAAAAATTCTCTGTTATAAATTTTTGTTGTTTTAAATATTTTAAAATCAATAATATATGATAAAAATTATTTCGAATGAGTTCAGATGTTACATGAAACAAGGGGGACTGATACTTTTTAATATTTTTGAAGCTATGGATAGCAAAGAGTAAAAAAGGATTTTTATGACTTTTTTGCCCTCTTTTTGGAGAAGATAATAAATTGAACAGGAAAAATCGCTATCATTGCATAGATGAAAACTAAATAGCCGGAATAAGAAAATATATTCTTTAAAAAACTAAATTAAATAAACCAAAAAAATCAGTGCCTTTAAGTTGTGTTTTCTATTTCTAAAAATCCAAAAAATATATTGTGGATAAATTTGACTTTACGAATAAAACCATTCTTGTAGTAGAAGATACTGAAGCCAGTATGCGTTTCTTCGATGCTGCTTTGAAAAGGACGAACGCTAATATCCTACTTGTAGGTGATGGCGATGAGGCCATGAAAGTATTTGATAATAATAACATTGATTTGGTTCTGTTAGATTTAAATCTTTATACAACAAGCGGGTTTGATGTTTTAAGACATATTCGGGCAAAAGACAAAGAAACACCGGTGATAGTTCAGACAGCCTATATCCTTTCGGGAGAAGAACATGAGAGTTTGGAATTAGGTGCCAACGATTTTATGGCCAAACCCATAAAGCTGAACAACCTGATGCTATTATTAGATAAGTATCTGCATTAGCACAAAAAATACAAAAAGTTTCAAGTTAATAAAAAAAAAGCTTTGAAGAAATATACTTCAAAGCTTTTATTCTGTCGGAGTGGCAGGACTCGAACCTGCGACCACTTGCACCCCATGCAAGCATGCTAGCCAACTGCACCACACCCCGTTTTATTTAAAGAACTGCCTCTATGAGAGAGGCTATTTTCAGGCTGCAAAATTAATAAAAATATCAACTAGTAAAGTTATTTGCCGGATAAACTTTTGTCGTAGTTTATCGGTGCTTGTTTAGATGACCAGATGATTAATGCAATGCCCAGAATTATAAGCGGTATGCTCAACAACTGTCCCATATCTAATAACATATGCTGCTCCCAGATTTCCTGTGGTTCTTTGAGAAATTCAATGAGAAAACGGGCTAAGAATATTAATAAAGAAAAAAAGCCGAATAGTTTTCCTGGTTTCAGGTGAGTTCTGTGTTTTTTGTAATAATTGAAAATAAAGAAGAAAATCAGTAAATAGGCAAGGCCTTCATAAATCTGTGTGGGTTGATGGGGGCCGACCCTTAGATTTGGTTCCATAGCACGGACAAAAATAAAACCCCACGGAAGATGTGTCGGATAACCAAAAATTTCAGAATTCATCAGGTTTCCCATTCTGATAAAGAAACCTGCCAGCGGCACTACAATAGCAATGCGATCCAAAACCCAGATGTAAGGTCTTTTATACCGTCTTGCAAAAAGGTATAATCCCAGTAAGATCCCTACGGCAGCACCATGACTTGCAAGTCCCCCATGCCAGATTTTCAGTATCTCAATAGGATGAGTGAAGTAGTAATGGGGTTCATAAAAGAGAACCTGCCCCAACCTCGCACCAAGAATGGTGAAAATAAACATGTAAGTAAACAAATCGTCGGTTAGTTTCTGCTCAATCCCTTCTCTTTTGAAAATCTTTTGCAGAATGATATATCCAAGCACGAAACCAATAGCAAAAAATAATCCGTACCACCGAACAGAAAAACCTCCAAGGACCGGTACACTTTCTGGTATTGAAAAAATTTCAGGGTTAACGTTCCAGATGATGTAATTTAAAATCATGATGTGTGCGTTTTCGGCAAATGTAGAAAATTTGCCCTTTTAAGGGCTTATCAAAAAAGCTAATAAAGCTGAAAACAATTTTATAAAAGTAATCCGATACCAAATAACACGGAAAATAGCAGAGTAGAAAGAGCAAGTTTTTTAAGGAAAGGATCAAGCAGGGATTTATCCTTCATCTTGAAAATTGCCACCAAATCTTTCAGAAATAATGGAAGAGTCAGCAGGAACAGATAGTTCCAAATACTCTTGTAATTCATTACTACATATATAAAGGATAATATAAATCCCAGAAAGATCAAAATCGCATGATAAATACGGGCTTTTGGATAACCCAATCTTGATGCAATGGATCGTTTTCCGGATGCAAGATCGTTATCCATGTCACGCATATTATTTAGGTTAAGAACTCCGGTGCTCAAAAATCCCAGTGCAGAAGCCGGAAGCAAAATATCATATCGCCAGTAAAGGGTGTTCAAAAACCATGCTCCTATAACACCTGTCAAACCAAAAAAGAGAAAGACAAACAAATCACCCCAGCCTTTGTACCCATATGCATGTTCCCCCATTGTATATTTGATAGCAGCGGCAATGGCCCCCAATCCCAGAACTAAAAAAATAAGTGCCAGCCAAAGTTTATCTCCAAATGCAAAATATAGCAATGCCAAACCTGAAATCAGGGAGAAAAGAGAAAACAAAATAGTGGCATTTTTCATCTGTTGCGGGGTAATCCTGCCGCTCTGAACAGTTCTGACAGGTCCAACACGTTTTTCATTGTCGGTACCTTTAACCGCATCTCCATAATCATTGGCAAGGTTCGACAAAATTTGGAGAAAAATAGCCGTAATTGTGGACATTATGATTACGATCCACTTGTATTTGTGTTCAGCAAGTGCAATAAAACTACCGGCAATAATTCCGGATAAAGCAAGGGGCAGCGTCCGCGGCCTCATTGCTTCAATCCAGTCGGCAGCAGAAGCGCTTTTCACTTGTTTAGAGGCATTGTTTTTCCTATCCACTTTTTAGGGAAATTTTGGATACTTGTGGAAATCAGGATCTCGCTTTTCAAGGAATGCATTTTTACCTTCCTGGGCTTCATCGGTCATATAGTAGAGCAGAGTTGCGTTTCCCGCGAATTCCTGCAAACCTACCTGTCCATCCAGCTCGGCATTCATCCCCAACTTTATCATGCGTAAAGCCATCGGGCTTCTTTTATGCATGGTAAGGCACCAATCCACGGTTTCTTCTTCGAGCTTGTCGAAAGGAACAACTTTGTTGACCAGTCCCATTTCCAGGGCTTCCAGGGCTGTATATTGTTTGTTGAGAAACCAGATTTCACGTGCTTTTTTCTGACCTACGATGGCAGCAAGATACGAAGAACCCAATCCTGCATCAAAGCTTCCTACTTTGGGACCAGTCTGTCCAAACCTTGCATTTTCGGATGCAATTGTAAGGTCGCAAACTACATGCAACACATGGCCACCGCCAATTGCATAACCATTTACCATAGCAATAACGGGTTTAGGAATGGAGCGGATTTTTCTTTGAACATCCAGAACATTCAATCGCGGAATCCCATCCTTTCCGATATAGCCGCCTTTACCTTTCACATTCTGATCGCCCCCGGCACAAAAAGCTTTATCTCCTTCACCTGTAAAGATCACGGAATAAATATCCATGTCTTCCCGACAGATATCCATGGCAATGGCCATTTCTGTGGTTGTGGTAGGTGTAAATGCATTATAATATCTGGGTCTATTGATGGTTATTTTGGCTATGTGATTCCACTTTTCAAATTTAATTTCCTCGAAATCTCTGATCTTTTCCCAATTAATTTTGCTCATGATCCTAAATTTTAATTGCCTGCGAAGGTACATATTTTTTAAAAAGTTGACTGGAAATTCATAGTTTCGCGAAAAGCAGAAAACAGAACTATTTGAAAAGAAATGAGATTCAAGACCCCACTGGTTCAAGGTAAATTAATTAAAAGGTATAAACGCTTTCTGGCAGATGTGGAATTGGAAAATGGCAGGATTGTAACTGCACATTGTACCAATTCAGGTTCCATGAAAACTTGTATAGAAGAGGGGGCACCTGTGTATTTAACGCCTGTGGATGATCCTAAACGCAGGACCAAATTCACATGGGAAATGATCTTTATGAACAACGATTGGATCGGAATTAATACATCGGTGCCAAACCTGTTGGCTTTTGAGGCTATCCGTGATGGAAAAATTGAAAAACTGAAGGGTTATACCAGTGTAAAGAGGGAAGTAACCTTTGGCGATAGCCGGTTTGACATTTTTGCTGAAAACAGTTTAGAAAAATGTTTTGTAGAAGTGAAAAATGTTACCATGAAAGAAGGTGATTTTGCCTTATTTCCCGATGCAGTCACGATACGAGGGAAAAAACATCTGGAGACTTTAATGCAGGTGAAGGGAAAGGGCATGCGGGCAGTCATGCTGTATGTTATTCAAAGAATGGATGTAAAAAAATTTGGTCCGGCTTCCGAAATTGATCCCGAATATGCCGAGACTTTGCAAAAAGCCTATGCTGCGGGGGTTGAGATTATTACGGTCCAGGCAAAAGTAACTCCTGAAAGGATTGAAATTGTAAAGGAAATGCCTTTTGAACTGTGGTATCAGGGAAATTTTATTGAGCAATAAAAACACTGCATGCTAAATGTGCTCCGGCCTGTTCGGAAGCGCTCCGGGCTATTGTTTCAATGATCCAGGCAGTTCTGCGGAGGTCCAAGCTGTTGTGTAACCAGTCCTGACAGTTCTGCGGAAGTCCAGGTTATAGTGTAACC
>JACZJI010000002.1 GCA_014860665.1 Bacteroidales bacterium
TATTAATTTAGCGCTAAAATTCAATAAATGAAAATTAAAGAAGTCAAAATCAACTTTCTGGAATATGAAGATGACCAGGAATTGTCGCAGGAAGAACAAAATTTATTGGGTGAAGCTTTCAAGTCTGTAGAAAAATCCTATGCCCCATATTCAGAGTTTCATGTTGGCGCGGCTGTTTTGTTGGAAAACGGAGTTGTAGTTACGGGTTCAAATCAGGAGAATGCTGCTTATCCATCAGGACTTTGTGCAGAACGTGTAGCTATATTTTATGCCAATTCACAATATCCCGGAGTTAAGATAACAGCGCTGGCTGTCAGAGCAAAAGCTGACCATTTTCATGTAAATAATCCTATCACACCATGCGGTTCTTGCCGGCAGGTTATTGTGGAGACTGAGCACAGGCAAAAGGAAAAAATAAAAATCATTATGAAGGGGGAAACCGGCCCGGTCCATGTAGTTTCAGGTATTGAAGCTTTGCTACCTTTTACTTTTTATGAAGCCAAACTAAAAAAGAAATCATAAAATCCTTACTGACATGCGAAAACTCTCTGTATTACTCTTTCTGTTTTTCACTTTCACAGCTTTTAAAAGTGACAAACCCGCTTACCATTTTTTTAATTCCAAAGGAAAAGCTGTAAAGTACAAAAAGGTACTTTCTGCAGCCGCCAAAGCGGATGTTGTATTTTTTGGCGAAGAACACAATGATCCTATTTGTCATTGGATGGAACTGGAATTAACCAAAGATCTTTACAAAACTAAAGATGGGAAAATAATCCTTGGTGCAGAAATGTTTGAGCATGATAATCAGTTAATTCTCGATGAATATCTAAAAGGAGAAGTTTCCAGAGCAAACTTTAATCAGGAAGCAAAATTGTGGCCCAATTATAAAACAGATTACCAGCCATTGGTAAATTTTGCCCTGGATCATCATTTAGAATTCATCGCCACCAACATTCCCCGACGTTACGCTGCCATGGTTTACCGAAAAGGTTTCGGAATTTTAGACAGTCTTACGGCTGAAGCAAAATCTTATATGGCACCGCTTCCCATCCCCTATGACCCCAATCTGAAAGGTTATAAGGATATGCTTTTGCAAATGGGAGGAATGATGGAACATGGCAGTCCGAATCTTCCAAAAGCCCAGGCTGTCAAAGATGCCACCATGGCTTGGTTTATCGCAAAATATGCAGGGAAAGGTGATTTGTTCATCCATTTTAACGGAGCCTATCATTCTGATAATTTTCAGGGAATTATCTGGTATCTCAACAAATACAAACCGGGGCTTAAAATTATGACCATTTCGTCTGTTGAACAGAAAGATGTGGACAGTCTGTCCAAAGTAAATTTAAACAAGGCAGATTTTATTCTTGCAGTCCCGGATGATATGACCAAAACATACTAACCGAGAAATAAGTTTTCTGAATGAAAATTAACTATTCCGGTTCAAACTCGGAAGTAAAGTAAAATTTAATGTCAGGATATTTCTCTCTTGCCATCTGAAGAGAAAACTGTGAATCAGCCATAAATACTTCTCTGCCCTCTTTATCGATAGCTATTTGGGAGCCTTTCCGCGCACGGAAATCTTCAAGTTGTGCTTTGTTTTTACTCACGAACCAGGCCGTCTTGTACAGAGTAATGGATTCATAGCGGCATTTGGCCGTGTATTCATGTTCCAGCCGGTATTGAATCACCTCAAACTGCAGTGTTCCTACTGTTCCGATAATTTTTCTTCCGCTGTATTTTCCGGTGAACAACTGTGCAACTCCTTCATCCATAAGTTGGTCAATTCCTTTGGCTAGTTGCTTGGCCCGCATTGGATCAGCGTTTACAACATAGCGAAACAATGTGGGAGAAAAGCTCGGAATTCCTTTAAAATTCAAAATTTCTCCTTCCGTAACCGTATCCCCGATTTTGAAATTTCCCGTATCATGAAGACCTACAATATCTCCCGGAAAAGCTTCATCAACAATAGATTTCTTTTGTGCCATGAAAGCAGTCGGACTTGCAAACTTTAACTGGCGGTTCAATCTTACATGTTGGTAAGCGGTATTTCTTTTGAAGGTTCCGGAGACAATCCTGACAAAAGCAATACGATCACGGTGATTGGGGTCCATATTGGCATGGATTTTAAAAACAAATCCTGTAAAAGCTTCTTCCTCTGGCCTAACATAACGAATATCACTTTCTCTTCCTATCGGTGAAGGAGCTATTTCCACGAAAACATCAAGCAACTCTTTTACACCAAAATTGTTCAAAGCGCTTCCAAAGAATACAGGTGATAGATCTCCTTTGAGATAAGTTTCCTTTTCAAAATCAGGATAAACACCATCCACAAGCTCCAGGTCATTGCGTAAAGTTGCTGCACCTTTGTCAACGAGCTTTTCAAGCTCTGGGCTGGATAAATCATCAAACTGGATTCCTTCTTCAACCACTTGTCGTGACGGTTTGAACAGATGAAGATTTTTAGAGTAAATGTTGTAAACCCCTTTAAAACTGTTTCCCATTCCTATTGGCCAGCTCAAAGGGGTAACCGTGATGTTCAGTTTTTCTTCTATTTCATCTAACAAGTCAAAGGCCTCTTTTCCGGGACGGTCGAGTTTGTTGATAAACACCATGATGGGAGTTTTCCTCATACGACAAACTTCTACCAGTTTTTCAGTCTGGGGCTCCACACCTTTTGCCACATCAATCACAACTATTACACTGTCAACGGCAGTAAGGGTACGGAAAGTATCTTCAGCAAAATCCTGGTGCCCAGGAGTGTCAAGAATATTGATTTTATGATCTCCGTAATCAAATCCCATCACGGAAGTAGCAACAGAAATACCACGTTGCCTTTCGATTTCCATCCAGTCGGAGGTAGCCGTTTTCTTAATCTTATTCGACTTCACAGCACCGGCAACCTGAATAGCTCCACCAAACAATAGTAACTTTTCTGTCAGTGTAGTTTTTCCCGCATCCGGGTGGCTGATAATAGCAAAAGTACGCCTCCTGTTTATTTCTTTCTTATTGGCCATAAGGTGTAAAAATTGGAGTGCAAAAGTAGGAAATTAGAATTTAACCACGGCAATTGAATTTGCCCGGGAAATTTCATACCGAAAACAAGAAGAATCTAAACTAGATTTTTTACATCAGCTTTTGCTGTAATTTCCACCAACGATCTGGAATTTCCTGACGCATCGCTGTTTGATAATCCTCATAAGAACAGGGAACAAAATGATTAGGATTGATGTTGGTTTCCGATTCGTCTTTAGGTGGAATTTGTATCCACCAGCGGTCGGTTTTTTTACTTTTTAAAAAGAACAACTCTTCACCATGATCCTCAAGAAACACCCTGAAACGAACGAAATCCTTATTATTTCGTTCCGGGAAATCCTGATGTCTGTTGGCATAACCATCCAGAAAATACCAGATCATCTGGGCAACAAGGTGTGCTGTTTGTCCGTGGGGGTCAAATTTGGGATTCATTTCATAAAATCCTATGCTTGTAAGCTTGTCGCTCATTCCTGCGTAACGGCAAATCTGACAAGCCTCTTCTCCTGCTAACCCATTGGCACCAGCATAAAAACTTCCTGGGGCATCTGAAGCCCTGATGGAAGAAATATCAAAGGACAAAATATCAGCATTGCGAACCATTGGCTCTGTTTCAGCCATATTAGCTCTGACATTCCCCAGCCTGTTGATATCAAAAAAGAGATTTTTCATCAGCTGCAAAGCATCCAGATTCACAAAATAAGTCTGATAACCAATATTAGTGTAATTAAACAAATAATTGGGCTGATGCATAATAATCCGGCTCAGGTAAGAACGTGAATTCAACTCATCATCCTCATGGCCCAGATCAAAAACTGAATCCACAGAAGCGATATTCACTACCTTACCTGTATTCTCATAAGCCAAATAATTGGCGTAAGTCAGATCCTGGCTCCCTCCAATAAGAATCGGAAGGATATTGTTCTTTAAAAGATAACTAATTACATCTTTAACAGCAAAATAAGTGTCTTCAACAGTATGCCCGGATTTTATATTTCCCAAATCAACGATACTGAGGGAACTCCAGTGCGAATAAAGCTTATACAGGAAACTGCGAACAAGGTCGGGGGCAGCTGCACAGCCTTGGTTTTCAAGGCCTCTTCGGTCCTCCTCCACGCCCATTAATGCAATTTGAGCACCTTCCAAATCAGGAAAATTTCCCTTTTCTGTATGGGCACGAATTACCGAGCCTACATTTTGATTTTTTGCTTCCTGAAGATCTGTCAGGTCAGAATTTATTGGGTTAAAATAAATCTCCGGTTCCATGAATATAAATTACTTTTCACAACGAAAATAAGAATTTATTCAATCCTTTCAGGAAGATTTATTTTCAGAAGAGCCAGATTTATTTCTTCTTTTTGAAGACTTTCTTTTTTGGGAGATTTTTGGGATCTTTTGCAATAGCATAACAATCTTCCAAACTCAGTCCGGCAGGATCGGTTCCTTTTGGGATTTTGTAATTCTGCTTGTCGATGGTAAGATAAGGACCATAACGACCATTCAAAACCTGAACCGTTTCATCTTCCTTAAATTCTTTAATAATCTTTAGCTTTTCAGCTTCCCTCTTTTCATTGATTATATCAATAGCCTGATCCAATGAAATCTCTGCAGGATTTTGATCTTTTTTTATGGAATAGAAGAGCTTTTTGTGGTTCACATAAGGGCCAAAACGGCCAATGGCAACTACCACCTTTTCACCTTCAAAGTCACCCAGATTTCTGGGAAATTCAAATAGTTTCAGAGCTTCTTCAAACGTGATTGTCTCCAGGCTTTGTCCTTTTTGTAAACCGGCAAATGAAGGTTTCTCTTCTGAGTCCGTATCACCAATCTGCACCATGGCGCCATATCTTCCGATTTTTACAAAAACATTTTTGCCTGTTTTTGGATCTTGTCCGAGAAAACGTTCACCACTGAATTTTCCGGAATTATCTTGAGTTTGCTCTATCTTATCATGAAATGGTCCGTAAAAAGATTTGATGATTTTTTTCCAGTCATTTTTTCCGGCTGCGATGTCATCAAATTCTTTTTCTACGTTGGCCGTAAAATTATAGTCAACAATATCATCAAAGTGCTTCATCAGGAAGCGATTTACCAAAGTTCCGATATCAGTTGGGAATAATTTTCCCTTTTCAGCACCTGCAATTTCTGTGAAAACTGATTCTTTGATTTTACCATCCTTCAGTTCGAAATTCTGAATCTTTCTATCGACTCCGTCACGGTTTTCTTTTACAACATATTCCCGTTTCTGGATAGTAGAAATGGTTGGAGCATAAGTGGAAGGACGACCGATTCCCAACTCTTCCATTTTTCGTACCAGACTGGCTTCGGTATATCTTGGCGGATATTTGGTAAACTTTTCTGTAGAAGTCATTTTGAGTAAATCCAGCTTTTCATCTTTAGCCAATGGAGGCAAAAGATCACTTTCCTGTTCTCCGTTTTCTTCATCAGAATCTTCAATGTAAACTTTCAGGAATCCATCGAATTTGATAACTTCTCCGCTTGCAACAAAATATTTATCGGCAGTCGTAGACTGTACCTGAATATTCGTCTTTTCCAGTTTGGCTTCACTCATCTGTGAAGCAATAGTCCTTTTCCAGATAAGATCGTAAAGCCGTTTTTCCTCTCTCGTCCCATCCACAGAAGACTTGTTCATATATGCAGGCCTGATGGCTTCGTGTGCTTCCTGCGCCCCCTTACTTTTGGTAGTAAAATTCCGGGTTTTGGAATATTCCTTTCCATAAACTTTCTCTATTTCTTCTTTCGCTGCAGCAAGAGCAAAATCAGAAAGATTTACAGAGTCGGTTCTCATATAAGTGATAAGCCCTGATTCATAAAGATTCTGGGCAATCCTCATCGTATTGGCTACCGAATATCCAAGTTTTCTGGAAGCCTCCTGTTGCAAAGTACTTGTTGTAAATGGCGGTGCAGGCGATTTTTTTCCGGGTTTCTTTTCTACTGAAAAAACAGAAAACTGAGCACCAACTTGTTTTTCAAGAAAGGCCTTAGCATTATCAAAATCGGGGAAACGCTCTGAATATTCGGCTGTAAAAACCTGTTTATTTTTTCCTTCGCTTACAGTAAACTCTGCCAGGGTACGAAAAGCTGAAGTGCTTTTGAAATTCTGAATTTCTTCTTCCCTTTCCACAATAAGACGAACGGCTACAGACTGAACACGACCGGCAGAAAGCATCGGTTTAACCTTTCTCCATAATAGAGGAGACAACTCATAACCTACAAGCCTATCTAAAACACGTCGTGCCTGTTGTGCATTTACCAGATTTTTGTCAATGCTGCGTGGGTTTTCAATGGCATTCAGAATAGCATTTTTGGTGATTTCATGAAAGACAATCCTTTTACTATGTTCTTCCTTTAAATCCAATGCATTAAAAAGGTGCCATGAAATGGCTTCTCCTTCGCGGTCCTCATCAGACGCTAACCAAACCATGTCTACTTCTTTGGCCATTTTTTTGAGCTCAGTCACCAATTTTTTCTTATCCGGACTGATCTCGTATTGAGGCTCAAATTCATTTTCTACATCTACACTCAGTTTTTTCTTATTCAAATCCATTACGTGTCCGAAACTAGATCGAACCGTGAATTCTTTCCCTAAGAAATTTTCAATGGTTTTAGCTTTTGCGGGTGACTCAACGATCACAAGGTTTTTGGCCATAATATATACAATTTCATTTCACCTTTGGCGGTGCAAAAGTAATACATTTAAATAATACGCACGCCAAAGCAGAAAATCACCTTGCCGGTTAGACTGTCATACCATAGAAAAATGGCAATTTAGTAATGAGTCGAAATTTCCCTATAACCTTTTAAATAACAGATTGAAAGAAAATATACGATCGTATTTAAATGCAGAATAAATTATACACCAGACAATATATTGTCCAGGTTTTCAAATTTTGCCTGGTAATCTTTCACAGAATTTTTAATCACTTCGTAAGCCTCTTCCCTACCATAAACATCAGTAATTTCTACATCTATCTTTTTTCCCGGCATATCTTTATAGGTAAGGAAATAGTGTTTCAGCCTGTCGATAACATTCACCGGCAGCTCTGAAATATCATTAAACTGACTGTAAAATGCATCGTTATTCAAGACTGCCACAATTTTGTCGTCAGCTTCGTTACTGTCGATCATGCGAAATCCTCCAATCGGTTTTGATCTCACCAGAATATCTCCATGCGATATCACCTTTTCTGTGAGAACACAAATATCCATTGGATCGGAATCTCCAATAATGTCTTTGCGACCGGTTTTTGAATTACAAAATTCAGCTACATTTTTTCCGCTATAAGTCTGAGGAATAAATCCGTAAAGAGCAGGTACAACATTGGAGTATTTTTGTGGTCGGTCAATACGTAAATATCCTGATTCTTTATCCACCTCATACTTAACCGTATCTGTAGGAACCATTTCGATAAAACAAGTAATAATTTCCGGGGCATTTTCACCGATATCGACACCGTGCCATGGATGTGATTTGTATCGAAGGCCCATCAAACGTCCGATGGGTTGCATTAATCTGTTTGACATATTTTTACTTTTATTCGGCATAAATTAGTTGAAATTTGCTCAATGTTTCTTAGGAAACACTATATATTATTATCTATTTTGATAAAAACGGATGGTAATCACCTTTTAATCCAACGGGTTTTTGATTTCTGATATCATGAACTATCTCTATACTGTTACGGGCCTCTTTGATACCAAAACCATTGCCAGCTAAAATCTGTTTGTAGCTTTCAGTGTGTAAATCGGTAAAGCCACCACTAAACTCTATTTCCTCACCGTCCACAGTAATAGAACGATATGTGGAAATTTGTTTTTCGACAGCTTTTTGAGGCAGGTCATTTCTATCAATGCTCAAAAACCATCTAACATTGGCCTGTTTAAGCTGAAGATTTCCAGCGGCTTTATTGTCTGAATAAAGATGAACTTCACTCTTGACAACATCACCAAAAATCCAGCTCAGCATGTCAAAGAAATGGATGCCTATGTTGGTTACAACGCCACCCGATTTTTCAGGATTACCCTTCCAGGAATAGAAATACCATTTCCCCCGGGAAGTGATGTAAGTCAAATCTATATCATGGACTTTATCTTTCGGGAGAGATTCAATTTTTTGCTTTAACGCGATGAGTGAAGGATGAAGCCTCAGTTGAAGAATATTGAAAACCTTTTTCCCGCTTTCCTGTTCTATTTCTTTTAGTCCGTCCAGATTCCACGGATTCAAAACCAGTGGTTTCTCACAAATAGCATATGCACCATTTCTTAAAGCAAGACGGATATGGGCATCATGCAAATAATTAGGGGAACAGATGCTTACATACTCAACGCCTCCTTCCTTGGAGCGCCTTAATTTATCAAGATGACGGTCAAAACGTTCGGGTTCTGTAAAAAAATCTGCTTGAGGAAAATATGAATCAATGATTCCGACACTGTCAAAAGGATCCAAAACTGCCACCAAATCATTGGAAGTTTCTTTGATAGCTTTCATATGCCGCGGGGCTACATACCCGGCGGCTCCTATCAACGCAAATTTTCTGGACATGATTGTATTATTTTTTGCAAAGATGATAAATTTCCTGCTTCGCTTTTCCGGACGACTCACTGCCGTTCGCTTTTAATATCATAAGAAATCCTAATTACAGCAGTTCTATCCTTCTCAGATATCCAAAAGAATCTTCTCAACAACCTGAGGGAAATATTCATATTCCAGTTTGTGAATTCGCTCTGCAAGACTTTCCGGTGTATCGCTTTTTCTAACCTCGGTTTCAGCCTGAAAAATGATGGCTCCTTCATCATATTTCTCATTAATATAATGAATGGTAATGCCGCTTTTAGGCTCCTTGTTTTCAATAACTGCTTCATGCACATGCATTCCGTACATTCCTTTTCCGCCATACTTTGGCAATAAGGCTGGGTGAATATTGATAATTTTATTCGGAAATGCATGGATAAGTTCTTCCGGGATTTTCCAAAGAAAACCTGCCAAAACAATGAAATCAGTCTCCAATGTATTTAGGTCAGCAAGCAATTTTGCAGGATTTTTGATCGCTTCTCTATCAAAAATTACAACCGGGACTTTCAGGTTTTTTGCTCTTTCAATTACCCCAGCTGTGGGATTGTTGGTCATAACACATTTTATGGATGCCGTTTTCTTCTCATTGAAGTATCTGATAATATTTTCGGCATTTGTACCACTCCCTGAAGCAAAAATTACAATGTTTTTCATCTCATCATTTTTACAGAAAAGCCATTTTCAATAAATAAAATTTGGATTTCAACAAGTTCTCAAAATAGCTATAATACACGTTACAAGCAATTTATTCAAATTAATCACCTTTTTTTTATAACTTTCAAAAATACAGATTATTTCCCGCGTAAACAGACACTATTTGGTATTCACCGAAAAAACTGCATCTATATTGTATTTCAACTTATTAAATATCGGTCTAAATTTAAATCTTATCTTTTTTTTGTTTTTTATTGCATTAATGCATTACTTTGCAGCCTGTTTTAACTTAAAAATTACACAATATGTCAGACGTTCGTTCAAAAGTTGTCAATATCATCGTTGACAAGTTAGGTGTTGAAGAAAGTGAAGTCACCAATGAAGCAAGTTTTACCAATGATTTAGGTGCTGATTCTTTGGACACTGTCGAATTAATTATGGAATTTGAAAAGGAATTTAATCTTTCAATTCCTGATGAAGAAGCAGAAAAGATCGAAACAGTTGGTGATGCTGTAAAGTATATTGAAGATCATCAGTAAAAAGTAATTTTATGCAGTTAAAGAGAGTAGTTGTAACAGGAATTGGAGCAATCACTCCCATTGGGAATACTGCAAGGGAGTTTTGGGAATCGCTACTGCTTGGGAAAAGTGGTGCGGCTCCCATCACTTTATTTGACGCCACAAATTTCAAAACCCAATTTGCCTGCGAAGTAAAAAATTTTGATTCCGGACAATTTTTTGATAGAAAAGAAGTCAGAAAATATGACAGGTATACCCAGCTTGGGATAATTGCTGCCACAGAAGCTGTCGAGGATTCAAAATTATTAGAAAGCAATGTCGATAAAGACCGTGTGGGCGTAATTTGGGCGTCAGGGATCGGGGGAATACAAAGTTTTCATAACGAAGTAGAAGGTTTTGTAACAGGAGATGGAACACCTAAGTACAATCCTTTCTTTATTCCCAAGATGATTGCTGATATTGCCGCAGGTCATATTTCCATCAAATATGAATTGCACGGGCCAAATTTTGCTACAGTTTCGGCATGTGCCTCTTCCGCCAATGCGTTGGCAGATGCCTTTAATTACATCCGTTTAGGAAAAGCAGATGCCTTTGTTTGCGGAGGATCTGAGGCAGCCATTACAGTTGACGGAGTCGGTGGATTCAATGCCATGCACGCAATGTCAACAAGAAACGATGACCCGCAGACAGCTTCAAGACCCTTTGACAAAGATCGTGACGGTTTTGTTATTGGAGAGGGTGGTGGCTCATTAATTTTCGAAGAATTGGAACATGCGCTGGCACGTGGTGCTAAAATTTATGCTGAAGTAGCCGGAGCCGGACTTTCAGGCGACGGATACCATATGACCGCCCCTCACCCTGAAGGCTATGGTGCATATCTGTGCATGAAAGCCGCCGTAGAAGATGCAGAATTAAAACCTACCGATATTGACCATATCAATACTCATGGTACATCCACACCGGTAGGCGATGTTGTTGAACCAAAAGCTATTGTTAAACTTTTTGGTGAATATGCTTACACTATCAACATCAACTCTACCAAATCAATGACAGGCCATTTATTAGGTGGGGCAGGTGCCATTGAAGCTATTGCAACCTTGCTTGCGGTGAAAAACGATATTGTACCTCCGACCATCAACCATTTTTCAGATGATCCGGAAATCGATAATCGTTTGAACTTTACTTTTGGAAAAGCTGTTGAACGGAAAGTTAACGCCGCCCTCAGTAATACTTTTGGATTTGGGGGTCATAATGCTTCCATTATTTTTAAGAAATTTACCAAGTAAAGAATACTTGTTTTGTTAGTTAAAGATTTTCTGAGTTATCATATTTCTTCCGATAAGGAATTAAGAAAAGCGATAAAAAATGTTTTCGGATTTTATCCCGGAAATGTTTTTTTATATAAACAAGCCTTTCGGCACAAGTCCGCAAGCATCGTACATAAAAACGGGGTAAAAATTAATAACGAGCGTCAGGAATATCTTGGTGATGCTATTTTGAGCTCCGTAGTAGCCCATTATCTTTTTCAACGGTTTCCGGGGAAAGACGAAGGCTTTCTTACAGAGATGCGATCAAAAATTGTGAGCCGCTCCTCCTTGAACAGACTTGCAGAAAAAATGGGGTTGATGCAGTTTGTTAAAATTTCTGCCACAGATGCCCATTTAATGAAATCGGCTGGAGGAAATGCTTTTGAAGCTTTTATCGGCGCCCTATACTTGGATAAGGGATATCAGTTTACAAAGAAAATTATTATCAAGCGTATTCTTGCTCAACATTTTGACTTGGAAGAACTGATGAATAAAGAAATCAGTTATAAAAGCAAAATGATCGAATGGGCTCAGAAAGAGAAGATTAATGTACAATTTTCCGTGATTGACGAACAAAATGTGAAAGGCCAAAAGCAATTTCATGTCGCTTTGCTTGTAGATGAAAAACCTATGGCCAATGCTTTTGATTATTCTATCAAAGGAGCTGAAAATCTAGCTGCCGAAAAAGCGTGGGCAGCATTGTCCCACGCTTAAAACGGAGGAAAAGTCAAAAAATAAAGCCCGGTGTTTGATAAACACCGGGCTTTATTTTTGTATTATCTTTGTGAAAAACAATAACCGGCTTCCAAAAAACCTATGGCCAAGAAACTACAAGTATCCGGCGATATCAGGGAAGGTTTTCACATGCTTTCCATTGTCAGCAGTTTTGCGGATTACCGGATCAGCTTTTTCATAAACAACAATCTGGGCATTACGCTGAAAAAGTATGCAGATTTTATCTATGAAACTGATAAAACACCTTTCTCCTGGTTCTATTTTTACGATTCGGATCGGCATCTCTACTATTACTTATTTGCGAATAAATGCCAGTCTAAAAATTTGATTCCTGAATTAAAACAGTTCGATTATCTGCTTTTTATAAAAGGAATCCTTCCGGAGAATTTTTACAATGAAAAAACAATCAAACTTCGAGGAACTCAAGGCATTCAAGCAGTTTTCCAACAAAATATCATGAAAATTAAAAATACTGACTTATTGCTGGAAGCACTGGAACTACATGAACTAAATGAGGTAATTATCCCTGGAAGAGGACAAAAATTTCATTTTAAAAAACCTTGAAATTGAACTTTTATCTATAAAAGAAAAGCGGGTAAAGAAAATTCTTTACCCGCTTTTTATGTTTTACAGAGCTTCAGCATACCCTATTTCACCCACTTTTTCAGGGCTGCAACAAAACCATCAATATCTTCTGGAGCTGTATCCCAGGAACACATCAGACGTACTTCTGAAGTGTTTACGTCCCAAACATGGAAGAAGTATTCTTCCTGTACCTTTGGAAGAACTTCTTTGGGAATAATAGCAAAAACGCCGTTGGCCTCAGTTTTTCGGGTGACTATTACCTGTTCGAACTGTTGTAGTTTTTCACTCAGCATTTCCGCCATTTTATTGGCGTGAGAAGCATTTTTCTTCCATAATTCATCTGTCAGGTACCGATCAAATTGCGTTGAAATAAACCTCATTTTCGAATGGAGTTGCATTCCCTGTTTGCGTGTGTATTCAAAATCTGCAGCCAGTACCTTATTGAGAAAAACGACAGCTTCGCCAAACATCAGACCATTTTTAGTGCCGCCAAATGACAAGACATCCACACCAACATCAACTGTAAAGCTCTTGAAGTCCATCCCAAGAGAAACAGCAGCGTTACTGATGCGTGCCCCATCCATGTGCAGATACATGTTATGAGCATGTGCAAATTCAGCTAATGCTTTTACTTCTTCAGGTTTGTAGACCGTTCCCTTTTCCGTAACCTGCGAAATGGAAATAATTTTGGGTTGTGAGTGATGCTGAAAACCAATACTGTTTAATAAAGGTAATATTTGTTCCGGCTTAATTTTCCCGTCTTCAGTTTCCAGTTGCAAAATTTTAGAGCCGCTGATTTTCTCGGGAGCACCACATTCATCGTCATTCATATGAGCAGAATGAGCTGCCACAATAGCCTGGTAAGAGCGGATTACATGACTTGTTCCGAGCACATTGGCTGAAGTCCCGTTATATACAAAAAATACAGCGATATCATTTCCAAAGTATTTTTTAAATTTTTCGATGGCGGCTGTCGTAACCGCCTCATCAAGTTCTCCATAAGCGGCTATATGTCCATGGTTAACCTTTACAAGGGCTTCCATTACTTCCGGACAAACACCTGACCAGTTATCGCTGGCAAAAGACTTTATTTCATTCATTTTGTTTCAATTTGATTTTCAGAATCAATATCTATTTTAAGTTCCTTAACTGTTGTATTTTTCATTTCACGGGTGCTTAATAAGCCACAAGCAGCATCAATATCCTGTCCGCGGGAAGCTCTTATCGTCGTTACAATCCCTTTCGCATTAAGGGCATCTTTAAACTGTAAAATACTCTCTTCCGAAGTGCCCTGAAGAGGTGTATTCGGAATGCTATGAAAACGTATCAGGTTGATCCGGCATTTAAAACCATTTAATATCCTGGCCAACTCTTTCACGTGAGCCGAAGTGTCATTCAACCCGCTAAAAACAATATACTCAAAGGAAACACGGCGCTGACGGTCAAAGGAGTGCTTTTTCAACTCGCCAAGAATATCTTTGATGGTATATTTCTGTGAAACCGGCATCAGCATACGGCGTTCTTTTTCAAATGGAGAATGTAAACTGACTGCCAGATGACAAGCACTTTTCTCAAGAAACTGCTGCATAGCCGGAACCAAACCAATGGTAGATACGGTGATTTTTTTGGGGTTCCAGCCATAGCCCCAGTCAGAAGTAAGGATTTCCAGACTTTTCATCAGAGCATCAAGATTATCCATGGGTTCTCCCATTCCCATAAATACAAGATTGGTAAGCTGCTCTTTTTCGGGAAGACTTCTTATCTGGTTTAAAATTTCACCTGAAGTAAGATTAGCCTGAAAACCCTGCTTGCCTGTCATGCAAAATAAGCATCTCATTTTGCATCCTACCTGGGTAGACAAGCAAAGTGTATTACGTTTCTTTTCAGGAATGAAAGCCGATTCAATGTAACCGCCTTCAGGAGTCCTAAAAAGATATTTTTTTGTTCCGTCTTTAGAAACCTGAACATTCACAGGCGCATCAAGTCCTATAACAAACTTCTCCGAAAGTTGCTCCCGTACCTTTTTTGAAAGATTCGTCATCTCATCAAAAGAATCAACTTGCTTTTGATAAAGCCACGAAGCAATTTGTCCGGCAGTAAATTTAGGCAAGTTCAGACCATCAGTAATTTCCTGCAGTTCGCCAAGGCTCTTGCCAAAAAGAATTTCCTTATGTAAGTCTTCTGACACAGGTATTATTTATCTTTCTTTTGTAAGTCAGATTTTAATTTCTCACTGGCGCTTTTTACATTCTTGCTAACCTCTTTGCTTTCTTTTCTCACGCCTTTTTTCACCTCATTCCACTTTACCGGAGCTTCCTTACGCACTTTTTTCTCAATCTTGTGTGCATACTTCCCGGTTTCATTGGCCACTTTCTTCGTTTCAACCTTGGTATCTTTCCAAACTTTTATACTGGTTTTCTTTACAGCCTGGCTGTCTTTTTTTATTTCCTTTTTAACGTTCCCTTTAACCTTTTCCATTTTATCATGATTCTGTGCAAAAATCAATGAAGAAGCAAGGAAAAGTCCTATAATGATAAAAATTCTTTTGTTCATAATTCTACTGTTAAAAATGTATGTCATGATAAACGGGCTATTACCCGGATTATTCTATATCACAACTGAATTCAAATTCGGTTTCCAAAAATACAAAAACTCCCATTGGCTGATTTGAAAAACTTCTCAGAACATCAACTTAATCACGGATATTAAAGATTTGTAATTTTGCTCAAAACTAATTCGGTGGAAAAAGAGGAAAGAAGAATTGTTCGTGAGAAGAAAACCATAACAGAAATGATCGGGCTTTACTGCCACGATCATCACGGGACAAAAGGAAAAGGAGATTTGTGTGAAGATTGCCAAAACCTGTTAACGTATGCTTTTGCCCGAATAGACCATTGTGTTTTCCTTCCGGGAAAACCGACCTGTAAAAATTGTACCATTCACTGCTACGCTCCGGCTAAAAAAGAGAAGATAAAAGAAGTAATGCGTTACGCCGGTCCACGGATGATGCTCCACAAACCTATTCTGGCCATATCCCATCTGATAGACGGGAAAAAAGATGAAGAAAGAATTCAGGATTACCTGGAACGCAAAGCGAAAAAATCAAGAAGAAGCGGGGAGCAAAATAGCTGAGAAAAAATTATGGGTTCTCTTTGAAAATTAATTGGTGCAAGAAAAGATTTCGTATTTTAATCGCTTCTGATTTATGGTTTAATATTTATCGTGGTTTGATTTAATTTTATGCCGCTATGAAACTATTAAACAATCTATTAAAAGATAATTTCTCCGGTTCGGGGATGATCCTTTTCAAATTACAGGAGCTCATGCTCCTGATGGGCCAAAGTGAAGAAAAAATTGACACAGACAGCTTGATGCGGGATCTGTCACAGCTGAAAAAACAATTTCCACTTTTTGCTATAATGCAGCACTTTATTAATGAAATGGAATTTTTCATCAGGCAACGCACTAATATTGAAGGAGAGCAGCTTGTTTTACGTATCGAAAATTACCGTAAACAATGGCAGCATGCACAACAAAAAGCCAATGAAAAATTATTGACAGCACTTCCTTTTGAGGGAAAAAACATACTGTTACACAGCAACAGTTCAGCGTTACAGTCATTTTTTGCCGAGTTAGCAAAAAGAAAAATCTTTCCCACTTTATGGCAGACCGTTTCCGCTCCTGTAAATGAAGGAATATTGCAGGCTAAAGTTTTAAAACGCCTGGGATTCCAAGTGAATCTATTTCATGAAGTCGCTTTCTCCAGGTTTGTCAAAAAAATAGATTTTGCCATTTTTGGAGCAGATGTAGTGACTGACAGTTTTTTCATCAATAAAGTAGGAACTTATCCTCTTTCTTTAATGATGAAACAGGAAAACAAACCGGTTTTTGTACTAGCTGAGATCAGGAAAAGGAGGAATGATGAGGAAATTAATCCACGTGAATTGCTTGTTGAAACTCCAAAAGACACTAATGAAATCGTAGAAAATCCAGACGGCCTTTCTGTACATAATTATTATTTCGAAGCTACTCCCCTCTCACTAATCAAACAGGTTTTTACTGAATCCGATCCAGTCTGAGGAAAAATCTCCCCTAGCTGTCAAGATTTTAAAAGAAACCGTAAGTTTGCGACATGAAATTACTGTCGGCCGTATTTTTTAGAATTTTTGTACTGTTTGTGGGAATACTTCCTTACAGGATTCTTTATGCTGTTTCTGATTTTCTGAAGTTTATTCTTCAGCATGTGGTAGGTTACCGAAAAAATGTTGTGGAAGATAATCTCCGAAAAACATTTCCTGACAAATCTCCAGAAGAATTAAAAAGAATTGAGGACCTTAGTTACAAGAACCTCAGCGACATGCTCATCGAAGGCATCCGGGCTTTTACTATCACAAAAAAACAAGCTGCCCGTCGGTTCTATATCAAAAATCCTGAAATATTCGAACCTTTCCGGAAACAGGAAAAGGGGGTTATTTTAGTGTTAGGGCATTATGCAAACTGGGAATGGGCTGTCCTGTCAGGGCCGCTGTATCTGCGGTTCAAGAATCTTATTACATTTTATAAGCCCCTGAAAAATACCTACATCGATAGCTATATCCAAAAAAACCGCACGCGCACAGGAATGAAATTACTTTCCATCGCTGTTACTGGTGCAACATTTAAAAAACATGAAAAGGACCCGGCTATTTACATTTTAGTTGCTGATCAAAGCCCTTCTAATCCTAAAAAATCTTTTTGGGTTCCTTTCCTTAAAAGGGACACAGCATTTCTACATGGTCCGGAAAATTATGCAAAAGATTACGACCTGCCGGTCGTTTTTGCGGACATCCAACGCGTAAAACGAGGCTTCTATGAAGCTGAACTATCCATTCTGGCGGCCAACCCTAGTGAACTTCCTGATGGCGAAATTACCAGACTCTATGCTAACAAGCTGGAAAAAATCATTTACAAAAAACCGGAAGACTGGCTCTGGTCGCACAAAAGATGGAAACACAGCAGATAATAATATTTTATTACTTCTAGTATTTTTCATTCCAATAAATTAAAGCGATGCGCATTCACGTCCTGCAACATGTACCATATGAGAGTCCGGGATTAATTACAGACTGGGCAAAGGAAAAAGGATTTTCTGTAAGCTTCACGCGATTTTACGAAAGTGAGCAGTTACCATCACTTGAAGATATTGATCTGGTAGTAATCATGGGCGGTCCCATGAATATTTATGAAAACGAAAAATATCCATGGCTGAAAACTGAAAAGGTTTTTCTCCAGAGCTGTCTTGAAGCAAAAAAGAAAATGCTTGGGATTTGCCTGGGATCTCAACTCCTGGCTGATACATTGGAAGCAAAAGTGTTACCTAATAAAGAAAAGGAAATTGGGTGGTTTCCTATTTACAAAAACGGTTCACATCCTCTGTTAGATCTATTTCCGGATGAAGCTATTACAGCTTTTCACTGGCACGGAGATACTTTTGATCTGCCCAAAGGTGCTACACCCATATTTTATTCTGAAGCCACAAAAAATCAGGGTTTTGTTTATGATAATCGTGTTTTTGCTTTGCAATTTCACTGGGAAATTCAACCAAAAGGTTTAACAGAGCTCATCCGGCATTCAAATGAAAATTATAAAGGAAAATATCTGCAGACCCCCGAAAAAATGTTAGAAAATTCTTCCGGATTTGAAGTTGCCAAAAAATATCTCTGGTATTTGCTCGATTACATCTTCAAATCGTAATTGAATCTGTAAGAACGTATCCTGCATTAAAATACCTTTCAAATTGATAATATTCTTTATTTTTGAATAATTTATTAATATCGAGAGGCTCGCATATGATCAAACAGTTTTTGTTGATCCTTTTATTTCTGATAACAACGTCTTTACCTGCCCAGACATTCACTGATATCAGGGCAAAACTTACAGGTGTGGGAGGAAGTGCCTGTGGATGGATTGATTATGACCAGGATGGGAAACCTGATATTTTTGTTACCGGAGAATTTTACAAAAACAACAAACATTTTATAAGCACAGAGCTTTACCACAACGATGGAGATGGTCATTTTACGAAGGTGGAAACTCCTATTGTGAATGTTTTTCGCGGGGCTTTTGGCTGGGCAGATTACAACCTGGATGGGAAACCGGATTTATTTATTATTGGTGAAAACGCATCCGGCAAGTCTGTTGCAGATTTGTATATGAATAATAACCGGACTCCAAATTTTGTGCTAATCCCTACAGGAATTCCCGGACTAAAAGACGGTTCAGTGGATTGGGGTGACTATGATGGAGATGGCGACCCTGATTTGTTGCTAACCGGAGAAAGTAATCACGGACCTGTGACGAAAATCTACCGCAACGACCGTCATAACCATTTTACTGATATCCATGCCGGTTTACCAGGTGTGCATTACGGAGTGGCAAAGTGGGCAGATCTTTTTCAAACCGGGCATCTGGATGTCATTTTGAGCGGAAAGCTTGCTTCCGGGAAATGTATTACGGCTGTATACAGAAATATCGATAACAAATTTGTTAAAGTTCCCGTTGATTTTTCCAATCTATGCCTCAGTGATGTGGCAGTAGCTGACTATAATATGGACGGTTGGCCTGATTTTGTGGCTTGTGGAGAAACCGAAGATGGCCGCTATGAGACAAGACTTTATCAGAATGATAAAAATGGCTTCTTTAGCAGCGTTGTCGTTGGTCTTACTGGTGTACGAACCGGTTCTGTAGCATGGGGTGATTATAACCACGATGGATATCCTGACCTGCTGATTACGGGACAATCAGCACATGGACCGGTATCAGAAATTTTCCGAAACGACCGAAACGGGAAATTCACAAACATCCATGCTGGCCTTATTGGCTTATACATGAGTGATGGTCATTTCGGAGATTATAATCAGGATGGGAATTTAGATGTCTTGATTTCCGGAATGACATCCGATTACAAATTCTACACAAAAGTGTATCGGAACAATCCGGTTCCGATGGACACGCTTACCAGCCGGGAACCAAAAAGTGAAAACCAGATTTTGGAATCAGAAAATAGCGACCAGGGAATTTTCTTCTATTCTGTAAAGGTTCCGCCCAAACCCCAAAAAATATATTATTACGTTTATGCTTCCACGTATTGTGATTTATACGGAACTGGTAAAAAAGGCTATTATGTCTTTTTCAGTCCGGTAAAAAAGCAGCACGTCCAATATCAGTTGCAACATGAATTTAACCGGCTTATCAGGGAGCGGTATCCGGAGTGGCCCAAAATCGATCCGGGAGAAATTATTACTAATGGATTTGTCACTTATTCAAATGCAGAATCCTCAAAAAGAACTGCAGTAAAAGCATACGAATCTGCCGGTTTTAAAGTTCATGAGTTAGTTTGGTGAGTTTATGAAAAAGAAAGTTTTATTTGTATGTTTGGGAAACATCTGCCGTTCTCCCAGTGCGGAAGCAGTTTTCAAACATTTTATCGAAAAAATAGATGCTTCAGATGAATATGAAGTAGATTCAGCCGGGACTTCTGCTTGGCATGAAGGTGAGCCCGCCGATCCCCGTATGAAGATTCACGCAAAAAAACGAGGTATCGAGCTGACTTCTGTTTCACGACCCGTACACCCTGAAACTGATTTTGACTATTTTGATTACATCGTTGCGATGGACAATGATAATTTAAGAAATCTGAAAGAGATGGCTCCGAATAAAGAATATTGGAAGAAAATATTTCTTATGACTGATTTTTCATCCGGCAATCACTATCATGGGGTCCCAGACCCTTATTACAGTGGTTCTGAAGGATTTGAGCTAGTATTGGATTTGCTGGAAGATGCCACAGAAGGTCTTTATTCCTTTACACAAAATCATCATCAGAAATAAGCTTAAACTACCAAAAATGTTACATGTAAAATTTAAATAATTCAGTCTATTTTTGCAGAAAAACAAACTTTGGAAAGAAGATATCACATTCCTTTTTTAACCTTCCTGCTCCTTTTGGCTGGCATTTTTTCATTTAACAACGGGCACGCCCAGCAAACCACAAGGATTCAGTTGTTAAATGCTGACTCCTCCAACTATAATGCAAGACTGGGTCAAAATGTCCAACGCTTAATAGGTCATGTCAGGCTTAAGCAGGATTCTATCCTTTTCTATTCTGACAGTGCTTATCTGAATGAACAAAAAAGAAATTTTGATGCCTTTAGTCATGTTCATATCATTGTTAACGATACTCTTGACCTTTATGGGGATAAACTCCATTATGAAGGGAAAACCAGAATAGCTGAGCTTTTTGGAAACGTAATCCTGAAGGACAAAAAAACTACTCTTTACACCGGGCATCTCATATACAACAGAAACACTCAAATTGCCAATTATGATATGGGAGGAAGAATTCTTTCCGACTCAAATGTTTTAAGAAGCAATTTGGGGTATTACAATACTACCAGCCGGATATTTTACTTCCAGAAACATGTCATTGTCAATAGCCGTGAAGACGTATTACAATCAGACACTTTGATTTACAATTCAAACAACGCCGTTGCCTATATTAAAGGACCAACAACCATTCGTGGTAAAGAGACCACTATCCTCTGTTCTGATGGATGGTTCAACACTCAGAATCATGATTCAAAGCTGTTCAACAGACCGGTAATTCAATCTAAAAGTCAATCCATTTGTGCGGATAGTATTATTTACGGTGATAGCGCAACCCACGGACAAGCCTATGGCAATATACAAATCATAGATACTTCAAAACAAATTGTGGTCGAAGGCCAGAGAAGTGAAATGTGGGATAAAAAAGGTTTAAGCTATGTTACTGACAGAGCAATGGCTATTAGTTATGACGAGCAAGATTCACTTTTCATGCATTCTGATACCTTGTGGATGTTTATGAACGACAAAAAAAATGTAAAGAAAATATTAGCTTACCATCAGGTAAGGTTTTATCGCAAGGATTTACAGGGGGTTTGCGACTCATTGGCTTATATTATGAAAGATTCCACGATGACTATGTATAAAAATCCTGTAATATGGTCCGGTGCTAACCAGCTTTCATCTGATACCATTTCCCTGGTGATCAAAAACGGCCAAATGGACTCAATGACAATGGCACCCAATGCATTCATTATTTCAAAGGATTCTGCTCAAATGTTTAATCAGATTAAGGGGCGAACCATGATCGGATATTTCAGCAGGAACAGAATTTACAAAATGAGAGTAGACGGAAATGCACAATCTATTTACTGGCTGCGGAATGACAATAAGCAACTAATCGGATTCAATAAAGCAGAGGCAAGCGATATGATGATAAGAATTTCCGACAACAAAATTGTAGGGATTGACTATCTGGACAAACCAAGCGAAACTTTGTATCCACCTAGAGATGCAACCGGAAAAACCACTTTTTTAGATGGATTTAACTGGTTAAACTATCTCAAACCTGTTTCGAAAGAAGATATCTTCGTTAAAAAGACTATAAAAACCTCAAATCAAAACACAGAGAATTTCAAATAACGGTGCGGATTTTCTCGAATATCCTTTAGCAATTTATCTAATTGAAGGATTGCTTTGTTCACCTGTAAATACAAACTGTCATTATTCATAATAGCGCCTGCTGTGCCTTGGCCCGCGTTAATCTTCTTAATCATCTTCTGAAGCTCATCAAGAGTTCTGTTTGCATTGGCAACAGTTTCCTTAAGATTAGCTCTGGACAGTGAATCACTGACAGTTTTCAGGTTTTTCACAATATCTCCAATATTCTGACGATTGTCAGAAAGTGTAACAGATAAAGAATCGACATTTGAAATAATGTGACTAATCTTTACCTCATTGGTTTTCACCATTTCATTCAGATTTGCAGTAGTAGCATTCAGATTGTGGAAAGTACTTTGCAAGTCCTGCATGGAAGCTTTTAAAGAATTATTCCCTTTTCTGCCAAAAGCATCATTAATAGCGCTAATCAAACTGTCTGCATTAGTCAAAATCTGTTCCGCCCTGGCTTTTATTGGCGCCAGGGCCGCGTTCACCTGTTCTTTCAAATCCACTTCCACACTCCCTTCCAGAGTGTCATTGTTTTGAACCATTTTTTTTGATTTTCCCAAAACCAGTTCAACAGACTTATCTCCCAGCAAAGTGGCATTGATAATTCTTGCTTTAGTATCTACGGGAATCGGAAAAGGTTTATTAATGAGCAGTGAAACCATGATGTCACCAGAATAATCAGGGGCAAACCTTACACTGCTAACCTGCCCAATTTGCATTCCGTTCAACAAAATGGGATTGGCAGTAACCAGTCCACTGACATTATGATAACGAACATGTAATACCGTTTGTTCCCTGAAAAGGTCTTTACCTTTCAGGAAATTATATCCCCATATGAAGATTATGATGGCAACTATGAATGTTGCTCCAATATATATAGTAGTGGATTTTTTCACCTTCTAGAATTTAACCTCAAAGTTAAAAGCAAAAGTACAAAAAATAAAGAAAGTTGTTCAAGAAACTATTATGTTTCCGGCATTTGCCATATTGGGGTAACTACACTGATATAATCTTATAGTATCCTTATTTATAAAATATTACAAACGATACTATTAACAGATTTGAAGTCAACATTAAGATATTAATGTTTTGAGAAAGCTATTTCTGATGCAAAGTTTCATTTAGTTTCTTTGCTTTTACGGTACTAATCCTTTCACCATTATAAAAAGCTACCACAAAAGCCCCTTTATATCCGTTTTTTCTAAGGTAACGCTGAAGAGCGTCCGCTTCCCCTAAATCTTTAAAATGTCCGGAAGTATATCGATAAATACCTTTGTGAGAATAAAAACTGACCGCTTTTACTTTTGAGAAATGTTTTTCCGGATCATTATATTTATGAGAACTGGAAATAAACTGAACTCTGTATTCAACACTTTTCTGTGTAACATGTTTTGATGTGTCTGTCATAGGGGGTGATGCAGGTACCGAAGCAGTTTTTGTCACAACAGCATTTTCTTTTTCAAAGTTCTCCTTATACTTTTTGAATGCAAGATAAAGCCCGTAAGCCAGTTTCGATTGTCCTTTTTTTGAAATCAGATACGCTTCATCCTTTGGATTACTCAAAAAGCCCAACTCGACCAAAACGCTGGGCATGGTTGTCTGCCACAGGACCAAAAATCCCGCCTGATAAACACCACGTGGGTCCATTCCCGCCTCTGCTCTTAATTCCTGTTCAACATCATGTGCAAATTGAAGGCTCTGTTTTAAATATGCATTTTGAAACAGAGAAAGATTAATATACGATTGTGGAGAATTTAAATCGAATCCATCATATTTCTTGCTTCTGTTATCTTCGTACAAAATGGCCTTATTTTCTTTTTCTGCCACATCCATATTTTCCTTTGTTTTGCTAAGACCCATCACGTAAGTTTCAGCCCCGTATGGAGTATGGCTCGGATTTGAATTACAATGTATAGAAACAAAAAGATCTGCATGATTTTCGCTGGCAATTTTGGCTCGTTCAAACAGAGGAATAAAAGTATCAGTAGTCCTTGTGAAAACCACTTTCACTCCTTTCATATGTTCCCGGATATCCTGACCAAATTTTAACGCGACTGCAAGTGTAATGTCCTTTTCTCTAGAATGTTTACCTGAAGCGCCCGGATCTTTACCTCCATGACCAGGATCAATCACAATCGTTTTGATTTTGGTTCCATTTTGGCCCAAAACTTGCAGCGGAAAAGAGAAAAATAAATAAATAACAATACTTAATAAAAGCCCGCGTTTATAAAACCCTAATTTAAATATTGAACCTATATTTGCAAACATTAGCATCAGCACTCAGATTATTAACAAAAGTAATAGAAAGAATTTGTTCAAACGAGGTCATTACGGTAAATTATTAACATCGCTTTGGTTATTTTTTTTGGTCATTTTCTTTTTAAATGATGCAACAGCACTGACTTTTCCATATAATGGACCCCGATTTTCTATTTTTTCTAAAGTAGACACTCTTATAAAAAAAGATAATCCAACGCCTGCTGATACCCTGGCAAAATCAGATACACTGAAATCCCGAACGACTGTTAAAGATTCAACAGGACAAGCTTTAAAACTGGAATATGACCTCGTCAGGCATGCTGATGACTCCATTGTACAGGATTTAAAGAATAAGAAGGTATATCTATACGGAAACGCTGAAATTACTTACGGCGACATTGATTTAAAAGCAGCTTACATTGAAGTTGATTTTAATAACAATACTGTTTTTGCCAAGGGAATGCCAGATTCCACAGGGAAAGTCAAAGGGGTACCCGAGTTTAAACAGGGAGCAGAGGTTTTCGATGCACAAACTATCAAATATGATTTTGTAACCAAAAAAGGAATTATCCATGATGTTACTACAAAGCAAAGCGAAGGGTTTCTTCATGGAAAAATGGTAAAGCGGATGCCGGACAATAGCATTAATGTGAAAAACGGTGAGTTTACCACCTGCGATCTTCCTGATCCTCATTATGCATTTAAATTTTACAAAGCAAGGGTCATTCCAGGTAAACTTATTATAACCGGACCTGTCTACATGGAGGTGGAAGGGATTCCTCTTCCGATTGCCTTACCTTTCGGCATTTTTCCCAACAATCCAAAACGCACCTCCGGTTTGATTCTTCCTTCGTACGGAGAATCAACAAGCCAGGGATTTTATTTAATGGGAGGCGGATATTTTTGGAACATCAACGATAAAATGACATTGAAAATAACCGGAAATATCTATACCGGAGGAAGCTGGGCTATTTCACCTATATTCACCTACAAGAACAGATACAAATACAGTGGTAATTTCTCCTTGGGGCTGGCACAAAATATCATCAGCACAAAAGGTTCACCGGATTACCAGAACTCGCACGACTATCATATTCAGTGGTCACACAGACAGGACCCTAAGGCACGACCTAATAGTACATTCTCAGCCAGCGTAAATATTTACAGTAGTAATTATGTAAAATACACTGCGGTAAATGCAGACACTTATCTTTCAAACACTTTTTCATCAAGTATTTCTTACCAAAGAAACTGGGGAAATAATGTTCAGTTAACTGCTGCATCTACTTATACCCAGAATACCCAGTCACACTCGGTTCAACTGGCTCTGCCTAATATTAATTTGAACGTTAATACATTTTATCCATTCCAAAAGCAAAACAGTATTAAAAAAGGATTTCTGGATGGATTAAGTGTATCATATAATATGCAGTTAGAAAATACTATCAATTCGACCGATTCAACACTTTTCACTAGCCAGTCGCTACAGAAGATGCAAAATGGAATCATGCAGCAAATTCCTATCTCTCTGCCATTAAAAGTACTCAAATACTTTACGTTAAGCAATTCCATTAATATTAATGACAGAATATATACAAGCTCCATAAGAAGAAGATGGGTTAATGACACAACAAGCAACCCAAGAGGTTTACCGGGGCAAGTGGTTACAGATACTATTCCAGGATTTAACAACGAAATGGATTTTACTCTGAGCAGCTCACTTTCTACAAAGATTTACGGAATGGTAAAATTCAAGAAGGGGCCTATCCGCGCAATCAGGCACGTAATAACTCCTTCTGTCGGATTTTCTTATATTCCTGATTTTTCAACCAGTTTCTGGGGATATGCCGGCCATTATACCGATTATTCCGATACCACAAACTATCCCCACGGACGATATGTAACATATTCCAGATATGAAAGCTACCTTTTTGGTGCCCCCGGCTTGAGGAAACAGGGGAATATAACATTTGCTATTTCAAACAACCTTGAAATAAAAGTTCCGTCTAAAAAAGATACCATAACCGGATTAAAGAAAATTCCACTTATAGAAAATTTCACCATTTCAGGAAGTTATAATCTTGCTGCCGATTCGGTCCGCATGTCGAATATAAGCCTTTCGGGAAGGACAACTTTATGGAAAGGGCTTACAATTCAGTACAATGGAGTGCTCGATCCCTATGCCACAGATTCTTTAGGTCGTGATATTAATAAAACCTATTGGCAGACAAACCACCGGCTTTTCCGGTGGAAAAATTCTGCCTGGAACCTGAGTTTTAATTACCAGCTTAGCCAGGACAGCTTTCATAAAGGCAAAAAAAAGTCACAGCCCACGCAGACTCCTAATGCCGACTCTACCGATATAGCAGGCCTTCCGGGGCAAAATCCTATGGGAATACAAGTCCCCGGGGCACAGCAATTAGACTGGAAAGTACCCTGGTCATTGAATCTGAATTATCAATTTACATATTCCAACATAAAAAATTTTGAACAAGGTCTCTGGGCAACCAATAAAACTTTGATTCAAACGTTAGGTTTTAACGGTCAGGTAAGTTTGACACCTAACTGGAAGTTCTCTTTTAATTCAGGATGGGATTTTACGAATCACCAGCTTTCATTTACCTCTGTAAATATTTACAGAAATTTGCACTGCTGGGAAATGAGCTTTTCATGGATACCCATTGGACCAAGAAAAAGTTGGAATTTTACCCTCCAGATTAAAGCCGGAATGCTAAAAGATTTCAAGTTGACAAAGCAAAAGAGCTTCCTTGAAAGTTATTAGCCCGGAGAGTTAACAAGAGATCAGTATTGAAGCGTTTCAAAAAAATCAAGTCCTTTGAAACACTTATATTTTTTATATTTTAGCATACCCTAAACGCAAAAACGAATTGAAGCAACTGAACTGGATAAAATATTTGATATTGTTGATAGGATTGTTTTTAAGCTTCGCGGTTTTTGGCCAGCAAGCACCTGTTTTTACACAATACAGTTCGTCGTATATGCTTGTTAATGCCGGATATGCCGGGCTGGGAAAGGGAATTTGTGCCACTGGAATTGCAAGACAACAATGGGTTGGATTTAAAGATGCCAATGGGAACAGTGTAGCACCTAAAGATTTTCTTATTAGTGTGGATGCTCCGGTTCAAATTCTGGGCGGGGGAATCGGAATGTCTATTCTGCAGGATCAGATTGGCTTTGAGAATAATATAGCGCTTCAGATTGCATATAGTTATCATATGAATATTAATGCAGGAATTATCGGATTTGGTGCTGGTGTTAACTTCACAAATCGCACCATTGATTTTACTAAATTTAATCCTGTTCAATCCAATGACCCTGCTCTCTTAAACACAAAACAGGGCGACATGCTTACAGACGCTAATTTCGGACTCTTTTTTAAAGGCAATAATAATTTATACATTGGTGTTTCAGCCACTAATATTTTCGAAAACAAAGGTAAAAACTTAAGCACTTCTGGTTCTGCTATTTATTACAGGACAGACAGGACTATTTACTTATCTACAGGATACTCATTTTCTTTGCCAAATCATCCCAAATATAACATTGCTCCATCACTGCTAGTACAAACAGATTTGGCGTCAACACAATATAACATCTCAACTGTCGTTACTTACAATAACAAGTTTTGGGGGGGAATGAATTACCGATTCCAGGAATCGGTGGGTTTTTTGGTAGGAGTTCTTATTGACGGAGTACGTGTCGGGTATTCATATGATCTTCCAACATTACCCGTTGGACTTGCAGGAAGTCATGAGATTACAGTAAGTTACTGTTTTAAAATAAAGACTGAAAAAACAAAAACCAGTTATAAAAATACCCGTTATTTGTAGCGGGAAAATAAACTGAAAAGGAATTATTTGCTAAAAGAATTAAAATAGAACAAATGAAATTAAGAGGATTGTTATACTTGCTTGCCGTTGTTTTGCTGGCGAGCTGTAGCAATACGGGAACGGGGGAACTGGTGGGGACCAGGAAGAATTCCAGACCTTTTTATCAGCCCGACCCCTATGGAATGGTGTTCATTCCTCAAGGTAGCTTTACCATGGGAGCCGGAGCAGAAGATATTACAGACGGACATTTGATTCAACCCAAAACCGTGTCGGTATCTGCATTTTATATGGACCAGACGGAAATCACCAACGACGAATACAGGCAGTTTGTGGATTGGGTTCGTGACTCAATTGCACGCACTATTCTAGGACAGGTATCACCGGCAAAATATTTAATCGAGCAAAACAAAAAAACCGGGGAAACTTATGATCCTCCTTTGTTGAACTGGAGAACAAAAATCGATTGGAACAGTAAGGATCAGAATGTACGGGAAGCTCTGAATCAAATGTATCTCCCTGAAAAGGAAAGATATTTCCGCCATAAGGAAATTGATACACGCAAACTGATGTATACTTATTACTGGGTTGATCTTCATGCTGCTGCCAGAAAAGATTTCAGCCAGCCCGGAGATCCTAAGTACGCCAGTTTTGCCAACCGTCCGCAAGGCTTTCGCGACCGCTCTGTATTTGTACACAACAACACTATTAATGTCTATCCAGATACACTTTGCTGGATTGCCGATTATCCTTACTCTTTCAACGATCCGATGACTGAAAATTATTTCTGGCATCCGGCTTATGATCATTATCCGGTAGTAGGTGTAGACTGGGAACAGGCAAGAGCTTTCTGCGTTTGGAGAACTCAAATTTTAAATAACGCAATGAGTTCAAAGAAAGGTGGAGTAGCATTGTCTGAATTTCGTTTACCTACCGAAGCAGAATGGGAATGGGCAGCAAGAGGTGGCAACCAGCTAAGTCCATATCCTTGGGGAGGGCCTTATACGCGTAATGCAAAAGGATGTTTCCTTGCCAACTTCAAACCCTTACGTGGAAATTATGTTGCAGACGGCGGCTTAAGAACCGTAATTGTTGCACACTATCCGCCGAATGGATTCGACTTGTATGATATGGCAGGAAACGTAGCCGAATGGACCAGCAGCGCCTACGATCCTTCTTCATACAATGTAACATGGGACATGGACCCCAATTATACGTACAATGCTAAACAGAGCGATCCTCCTGTGATGAAAAGAAAAGTAATCCGCGGAGGTTCATGGAAAGACATTGCTTACTATTTGCGGGTCACCACCAGAACATGGGAATATCAGGATACCGCTAAATCTTATATCGGATTCCGTTGTATCCAACCCTATCTGGGCAGAGATAAAGGAGATAATCCCAATAGGGCTTCCAGGGTTTATCGATAAAATTTGAATCAGATATCATTAATTAACAAATATCCAAAAAGATAATAACATGGCATTTTTAGATTTTACACGAACAAGAAATTACAGAAATGTAATGGCAAAAGTTTACGGAATAGGGGCTTCCGTTGTGCTTATTGGTGCGTTGTTTAAAATAAATCACTATCCGGGTGCAGATATTGCCTTGATTGTGGGGTTAGGGACAGAAGCAATCGTATTTTTCCTCTCTTCCTTTGAACCGCCACACGTAGATCCCGACTGGAGCCTTGTATATCCGGAACTCTCCGGAATGTATCACACTGTTGAAGGAGATAATGGATCTTTAAACAACAGCCAAAAAACTTCGACCCAGAAGCTGGACGAAATGTTTAAAAGTGCAAATATTGAACAGGATACAATAAACCGGTTAGGAGCAGGATTGGAAAAACTTTCCGACACAACATCAAAAATTTCTGATATGGCAGACGCTTCTGCTGCCTCCCAGGAATTCACAACTAAATTAAAAACAGCAGCTGAATCCGCAGGAAGTTTTGGCAACGCTATTGAAAGCAACGTGCAGGCTGCCGGTAACTATTCACAGAAGATGAATTCTGTAAACCAAAGCGCTAACGTCCTCAGCAATGCTTATGTGCAGGCTGCCGATGCTATTAAATCCAACATGGATTCAACAGAAGAATTTGCAGGATCAGTAAAACAAGCTACACAATCTGCTCAGATCATGGCAGACAGCTATAAAAAATCATCAGAAATTCTTACAAAATCTGTTGAAGCACTTGACTTCACAGCTATTGAAGGAGATGCTTATAATGCCCAACTGAGAAAGATTGCAGAAAATCTGGCAGCGCTTAATGCAATTTATGAAATTCAATTAAAAGATACCAACGAGGCTGTGGAAAGTTCATCTAAAATGAAGAACACATTGAACCATCTTTATGAAAGTCTGGACAAATCAGCACAGTTCAACGCAGATTTCGCTCTGCAATTGGAAACATTAACCAAACGAATGAGCACCCTCAATAAGGTATACGGAAATATGTTGACTGCAATGAACGTTCAGTAATATTTCCATTAAATAATTGAACCCAAAAAAGGAAAGAGTAAATGGCGGGATATAAGGAGACACCCAGGCAAAAGATGATCTCAATGATGTATTTGGTACTTTACGCATTGTTGGCGCTAAATGTATCAAAGCAGGTGTTGGATGCATTTCTGGTTGTTAATGAAAGTATGATAAGCACGAACGAAAGCCTAACTGCAAAAATTGCTACCACTTACAATCACTTCGAAGAACAATATGCACTCCAGAAAGAAAAGGTGGGGCCGTTCTGGGAGAAAGCTAAAACTGTAAAAACCGAATCAGATCAGATTCTGAAATACTTAAACCATTTGAAATTAAAATTGGTAGAAGTTACCGATGATAAGGACTCTGCGTTCGTAATGCAACATTATTATTATGATTCGCTTGTTCCGGATCCCTATCATCCGGGTAGCATGGCAAAGGTTAAATTTCTGAATCTGGAAAAAGTCCCCAGTAAAGACAAGTATAACGATCCTACTGATTATTTAATTGGTAATGAAACCAGGAAGAACGGAGAAGCCTACCGGCTGAGTAAGGCCATGGGTAATTACCGAAACAAAATCATCGAGGTGATGAATCTTTCAGATACCACCACCAGAGTGGGTTTGATAACCAATTACCTTGGCAACAAAAAAATCATTTACAGAAACGCTGATGGGCAAAAACAGGATTGGGAAAATCATAATTTCTACTATACCATCCTTGCTGCTGATATTACTTTGATAAATAAAATCATCTCTGACGTGAAAGGAGCTGAATTCGACGCCATGAATTATTTATATAGTTCTGTTACTGAGAAAGACTTCAAATTCGATCACATCGAGGCTAAAGTAATTCCGCAAAGCACTTACGTTTTGGAAGGGACAAGGTACCAGGCAGAAGTTTTAGTAGCAGCTTATGATTCCAAGACCAACCCAAAAGTCTGGGTTTTGGGCGGAGCCGATAGTATCACAAGCAAAAACATAGGAAGGGCGCAGCTTATCCATGGTGTAGGAGGAACTGTTAAATTGACTTTCCCCGCTACAAAATCAGGGATACAAAAATATGCAGGAACTATTGAAATGGTAAATCCAGCTACCAATTCTGTTGCAAAATATGATTTCAACGGAAGTTATATCGTTGCCCCGCCGTCATTGACTGTTGCTCCTTTGAAGATGAACGTGCTGTACATCGGATTGAACAATCCTGTTTCCATCACTTCACCGGGGATTGCAGATGAACAAATTCATCCTACCATTACTGCAGGCACTTTAACCAAAGATGGAAGAAGCTGGGAGGTCAGAATTAACAAGCCGGTACCAGGTAACCAGGTTTATATTTCAGCAACAGCTGATGTTGACGGAAAGCAGGTTTCTTTGGGTAAGTCATTGTTCAGGGTGAAACGCGTTCCTGACCCTGTGGCTCAAATTGCCGGACAAACCAATGGAACCATCGACAGGAATACATTCCTGGCTGCCGGAGCCATTATTCCGAATATGAAAGATTTTGAGTTTGACGTCTATTTTACAGTTTCTTCATTCACTTTTGCTACATTGGTCAATGGTGACTGGATTCCAAAAAATATTACAGGGAATCGTTTTACATCTGAGATTGATGAACTCATCAGAAGCGCACGTCCGCATCAGAAGTTCTTTTTTGAGAACATTGTTGCTAAAGGTCCTGATGGAAGTATAAGAACGCTGAACCCTATTACATTAGAAATTCAATAAAATTATCATAAGGTGATGAAAAAGATAACGCTTTACTTACTGTCAATAATGCTGCTCTGCAGCCCGGCTCTGTTGAAAGCACAGATCACTGCTGAAACGCCGGTTGATGGTTTGTATAAGGATGAGGGAATTATCCATAAAACGCCCATTCCGCTGCCAAGTGTAAGGAAAGCAGATATCATGTGGTCCAAAAGAATCTGGCGCGAAATTGATTTTCGTCAAAAAATGAACCAGGAGTTTTACTACCCTATTGTTCCGCACCAGAACTGGAAATCTTTTATAACCATTATTCTGGACGCTTTAAAGCAAGGGAAAATTACAGCTTATGATATTTCCCCGACTGATGAGTTGCTGGTTCCCATCACTTATCAGGAAATTATGGCACGACAAACGGATACAATTCACCGTGTAATGAAACGTCCTAATCCACCTTACAACGAATACGACACGACTATTGTAACACAGTTTGATCCTACAAAAGTGATGCGTCTTCGTATCAAAGAAGACTGGTATTTCGACAAACAACGCTCTCAGATGCTTGTTAGAATCGAAGCACTTTGCCCGGTGATGATGACTGAACACGATGGACAACTGGTTCCCACACCCCTTTTCTGGATTTCGTACCCGCAGGCACGGAAAGTACTTGCCCAGGCACTGGCATTTAACCCTGAAAATTCAGCCATGCGTCTCAGTTACGACGATATCTTTATCAAACGCCTGTTCGATAGTTATATCTATAAAGAGCAAAATCAATATGATCGCCGCATTTCAGACTACGAAACCGGGGTTAACGCTTTGCTTGAAGCTCAGCATATACAACAACAAATGTTTGATTTTGAAGAGTACCTTTGGCAATACTAAAACTTTGAATTTACAGATTCTAAAAGGTCGTCCCAAAAGGACGGCCTTTTGTATTTGTCTATTCAAGTTGACTCGTCCTGATTTTGGTTTACAAATTTATTGATAAATTAATTAATTGATAAGTCAATGTAGTTGGTATAAAAAAGTTATTTCCGGTCCACTTTCAACCTAAAGTTAAGAAAGTGGACCGGAAATAACTTTTTCCTATTAATGCTCATTGTTATAGCTGATTTATACATAAATCCTGAGGTTTCTTGTAGTAATTCTTCCACAATCGGTTCAAATGGCCGGCTTGGTTATGTGCCTGTTGTGGTGTTAGCATTTCAATGCTGCTATGTGGCCGTTCCTGATTGTAGATCTGTATTACCTGCTTGACGGCAGGATGTGCTTTCTGCAATGATTCAAACTCCATATCATTCAACCATTCAGATTTAAGTATTCCATTAATACGCTCAGCAATAGCATTTTCCAGTGGATCTCCATTTTCCGTCATACTCACCTGGATACCATGCTTATTGAGCTTGTCAACATACTTGTAGCTACAATATTGAACGCCTCGGTCAGAATGATGAATCAATCCCTCAACCTTAGCCGGTAGCTGACTAACAGCCATGTCCAGTGCTTTTATCGCATGTTTTGCCTCAAGGGTATCTGCGGTCTTCCAGCCCAGGATCTTTCTTGAATATGCATCCGTTATCAAAAACAGATAAACAAAACCTGCCTTTGTCTGGATATATGTAATGTCACTAACCCACAGCTGATTTGGTGCTTCAGGAATCATCTCCTTTACAAGGTTGGGGTATTTCCTTAACCAATGGTTGGACATCGTGGTTATGGCCCGGTATCGCTTCCGTTTTACCAACAATTGATTTTCTCTTAATATGCTAAAGAATTTATCTCGCCCTACTGGTATATTCAGTGGAATATCCGGCTTTAGCAGGGAATAAAGTTTTCGTCCGCCTATGCGTGGCATTAGCTTCCTTTTTTTCTGAACCATTTGTACGATCAATTCCTGATCATAAATTTCCTGGTTCCTGCGCTTTATTCCTTTGTAAAAGGCCTGTCTGCTTCGTCCAAACAGCCCACACAAAGTATCGATACTTTGGCTCTTTTCCTTGGTGTGCATGGCCTCTACCGTTTGGACCCAGCTTTTTTTCTGATCGAAATATTAAACTGTTCTTCAGCAATATCGATCATCGTATTTAGTGCTTCAGTCTTTAACTGCTCTTGAGCAAGCGCTTGTTCCAACTGCTTGATCCTGGCTTGTTGATCATCCGCTTTTTTACTGGTCTTTCTTTCTTCTGACATAGCCCTGAGTACTTGTGGTTCTATCTTTTCACTGATTCCACCACCAAAGATACGAATCCATTTGTTCAATGTTCCGCCATCACCAAATCCATATTTGTTAGCAAGTTCTTTTCTGCTGACATCCGTGGTCATGTACTCTTTGACTATCCGAATCTTAAATTCATCCGGATAGCGGTTTACGTAATGCTTCATAATCCTGTTTTAAGTTTACTTTTTCTGTAAACCTATTTCAGGACAAGACAAGTAAACCTTTTTTAGGACTAGTCAAAATGCCCCTTGTCACATTGTCCCTTCGTCACTTTAGGAACTTCATGTTTTTTTTACCTTTGTCAGGTATGCACAACATTCTGGATACTCCCATAACTTACCTGAAAGGGGTTGGTCCTCACAGGGCGGAATTGTTTCTAAAAGAGTTTCAAATTCGCACCTATGGTGATCTGCTATACCATTTCCCTTTCCGGTATGTCGACAAAAGCAAAGTCTACAAAGTAAAAGACATCACCACCGATTCCACTTATTTTCTACTGAAAGGGAAAATTTCGAATATGGAAGTCATTGGTGAGAAGCGGGCTAAACATATTTCTGCATTGCTGACTGACGATTCTGGTTCTATAGAACTTCTTTGGTTCAGGGGTCTCCAATGGATTAAAAATCAGTTTTCACCCAACAAAGAATATCTGATTTTCGGGAAACCTTCCATTTTTCAAAACAGATTCAATTTTGTGCATCCTGAAGTGGAAGAAGTAACACCAGAGCAGAACAACGACCTTGTCGGGAACCGGCTGGAAGGTATTTACAGCACTACCGACAAGCTGAAAAATGCAGGGCTGGGAAGCAAAGGAATTGCTAAATTGATGCGGGTTTTAATCAACATCACAAATCAGGAGTTCAGTGAGAACCTGCCGGATTATCTCGTCAAAAAACATCATTTAATCAGTCATAAAGAGGCGTTGATTAATATCCATTTCCCTGAAAAACCGGAAATGATTGATAAGGCCGTGAGGCGGCTGAAATTTGAAGAGTTGTTGTTTCTTCAGTTCGAGCTGCTGTTGCAGAAAATCGTGACCGCCGGGAAAATTCCGGGACATGTTTTTGAAAAAGTCGGCGACAGTTTCAATACCTTTTTCAATGAATATCTCCCATTTGAACTGACTGGAGCACAAAAGAAAGTAATTCGGGAAATCAGAGCCGATATCAAAAGCGGAAAGCAGATGAACCGCCTCCTTCAGGGAGATGTGGGCAGCGGCAAAACACTGGTGGCTCTGATGAATATGCTTATTGCTATCGACAATGGTTTTCAGGCAGCCATGATGGCTCCTACCGAAATTCTGGCCAACCAGCATTACAATACCCTGAAGAATTTCCTGAAAGACATGCCTGTTAAGGTGGAATTGCTCACAGGTTCCACTAAAACCAAACAGCGGAAAGAAATACACAACGGTCTTGAGGAACACACAGTAAATATTCTGGTCGGAACACATGCGCTTATCGAAGACACGGTAAATTTCGACAATCTGGGGTTGGTGGTCATCGACGAACAACACCGCTTTGGCGTAGCTCAGCGGGCTAAGCTTTGGAAGAAAAACACAATACCACCGCATGTTTTGGTAATGACAGCCACTCCTATTCCGCGAACTCTGGCCATGACTCTTTATGGTAATCTGGATGTATCAATTATTGATGAATTACCTCCCGGACGTAAACCGATAAAAACTGTTCATTATTTCGATTCCAAACGACTCCGCGTCATCGGATTTATGCGCGAACAAATCAAACAGGGCCGTCAGATCTATGTGGTTTATCCTCTGATCAAGGAATCGGAAAAGTTGGATTTGAAAAACCTGGAAGACGGTATCGAAAATATGCGAAGGGACTTTCCGCTTCCCGATTATCAAATCAGCGTGGTACACGGACAGCTGTCTTCGGAAGACAAGGAATTTGAAATGAAACGCTTCATCGAAGGCAAAACGGACATTATGATCTCCACCACTGTGATCGAAGTAGGCGTGGATGTTCCCAATGCTTCGGTGATGGTGATCGAAAATGCAGAGCGTTTCGGACTGTCGCAGCTGCACCAGCTTCGCGGACGCGTGGGACGCGGCAGCGACCAGTCGTGGTGCATCCTGATGTCGGGAAACAAACTTTCCAATGAAGGGCGGAAAAGATTGGAAATTATGGTAGATACCAACGATGGTTTCCGCATTGCCGAAGAAGATCTGAAACTTCGCGGTCCGGGTGATTTGCAGGGAACACAGCAATCCGGTATGCTAGATTTCCATATTGCCAATCTGGCCAAAGACGGCGATCTGATTGCCTTTACAAGACAAATTGCCATTTCCGTTCTGGAAGAAGACCCAAGATTGCAAAAAGAAGAAAACAGATTATTGCTACACGAAATGCGGCTGCGGCTGAAAGGAAAAACCGACTGGGCGAGGATTTCCTGAGTTAAAGATCTTTCAGGTTTTTCAGCAATCGGAAAGAACAAACCACAACAGATTTTTTCTATATTTGGACTGACATTCAATTAAAAACCCTAAACATTACCGACATGAACACCATGAAAAAGTTTTATCTACTTGCCTTCGTGCTGCTGTTTTCATTTTCCGGCTTTCAACTAACAGCTGCAAATTCATCACAAAAGGAGTCAAAGAAATCTGTAAAAATCGTAGCCCTAAAATTCAACACAGCCGACCAACTTGCAAACATTTCCTGGGAAATGATCCACCATTTTTTTGATGGAACAGCACCGGAAGAAAACATTGAAATCAAGATACAATATACCGGTTCAAACCACCCTAAAGATGCGTCGAAGCAATCTTTCTCAATAGACTCCAAGGGTAAAATGTCTGGTATAGACGGGATGATCAGCGATCTGAAAAAGACGATAACCTCGTTGCAGGAGTTCGTTAAGAAATAAGTCTGTCCGGGATAACAATTGCCGGAGTCGGGATGACTCTTGCCAGACTGTTGTTATCTCCCGCCCAACGGTAGATTACAATTTCCAGGGTGTAGTTAATCTTTGCCCAGCTATAGATGACTTATGCCCACAGGGCAATCTTTAACTATCGCCGGGCAAGGATCATCTATAGCACGGCAGGAACCATCTATAGCGCAGCAGGAGCCATCTATTGCGCGGCAGGAACCATCTATAGCGCAGCAGGAACCATCTAAAGCGCGGCAGGAACCATCTAAAGGCCAGCAGGAATCATCTATAGCATGGCAGAGACCGTCTATACCAGGGCAAGCAATGACTATCAAAATTCAGTAAACAAACATCGAGATCAGTTCCTTTCCTTTTGCGAAAAGACAGGCGTTTTATTTCTTTTCTTTCCTGCCTCCCAGCAGCCGGTAGCTCACCGTTACGAGCAGGTTTGTATAATAATGCCGCGCCCGGAGGGTTCCTGATCCCACATCCGTTGTAATCTTCTGAAATGCTATTTCCTCCATATACCAGTTTAAATTCCGGTTCAGAAGAATTCCCAATCGTAAGCGATCACCCAACTGGCGTGAATAGCCTACGTGAGCACCCCAGAAATAATTATTATACCAAAGGAATCCTGAACCATAAACTATAAGAGTATTGTACATCAGACTGAAATTCGAAGACAATCCCAAACTAATTGTAGAGAGGTGCCTTCTGTCGGGAGACCACAGCAGACTTATTGGGATTTCTATTGCCTGTTCTGCATGCCATTTGGTTTCCAATGACCCTCCTGTAACATTCAGCGTGGCGCCCGGGGAATGTGAAAAGGTATAACCTAATCCGGTAGCCAGTCCAAACCGCGGAGAAATGAAATACTCTATGTCGAGTCCGCCCTGAAAACTATATCCGTAAGCTGCAGAACTGGAATAACCATCAACATAGGTATATTGGGGAACGAGAAATAAAGATTCCGACATGGTTTCGTACGCACCACCAACCCCACCGGTAATATAGGCCGACCATTGTGCGGATGCCCAAAACGGGAAAAGCAAGAAAGTTAACATGATAAATATCCTTTTCATAATGTTCGGTTTTTAGTCGTTCGAAGTTTTGGAAAGACTCTTCTTACTTTCGTTTTTGCTGCCAAACAGACGGTAGCCCACCGTTAACTGCATGGTGCTGAAATAATATTTGGAAACCGCTGTGCTATACGGTGTCCCCCCCGGATAAGAGCTTTTTACGATATCTTCCTTCATGTAATAATTTAAATCCCAGGTCAGCAACGCCCCCACCCGGAAGTGTTTTCCCAGCTTTCGTGAATATCCGATGTGGGTCTCCCAGAAAAACGGATTGTGCCACCAAACATCAGTTCCGGCAAGGTTGAAAGTATTATTCAGGAGACCAAAATTGGCAGATACTCCCAGCTTTATCATGGAACTGTGCCTTTTCCCGGGCAGCCAAAGCAGGGACAAGGGAATCTGTATGGCTTCCGAGTGAAACTTAAATTTCAAAAATCCACCCAGTCCGAAAATGTCGGCTTCCCCGGGAATACGGGCATAAACGTAAGAAATACCCGAGGCCAGCCCAAACCGGGGAACAAAATGATACTCCACATCAAGTCCGGCATGAAATGAATAACCTGGACTATTATATCCTATATTATTCCTTTTACCACTACTGCCCGGCGTATAATAATCGGTTTCAATATTCTGTTCGTTGGCAATGCCACCCGTCCAGGTAACATATACCGACCACTTCTCTTTAGCTAAGGAAGACCACTTCATTAACTGCTGTTTTTTTAAAAGCGGATCTTTTTTCTTTCTTTTTTTGTTTGCAAACAATTGATAATTCATTGTAACCTGGGCACTGTAAAAATGGCGTTCGTGCAGAACGTTACTGGGGCCAAAAGATGTAGTAAGATTGTAGTGTGTCGTTCGGCAATACCAGTTTATGTCCCGGTTCATTGAAATACCCGCTTCGAATCGCTTTCCAACCCGGTAATAATAACCCATGACGAGAGTGGTATAAAAAGGAATATAATCATCAATTATTTCGGCGCCCCAGTGTTTATAAGGCATTAAATTTATATTAGAGGCCAGTCCGAAACTGAATATAGAATGGTGCGACTTCCCCGGAGACCACAACAGATAAAAAGGGATTTTAATTGATTTCGACGGCCTTATCCTTGACACGTATGAAAGACCCAAATCCAAATTGTCGTCATTTTTTGCCTGGCCATACTGGTATAACAGTCCGGTTCCAATTCCAAAGCGGGGAGAAATAAAATACTGTGCCTTCATGCCACCCTGGAAAGAATATCCTGCATATGCTTTTGTGAATCCCCGTAATTCTGCCTGTGTGGGAGTCATTCGAATCATTTCCTTTACTACTTCAAGACCGGGGCCCGCTCCGGCAGTGAGCTGAAATGACCACTGCGCTTTAGCAAAGAAAGGAAGCATCAATAAACTAAGAATAGTAATCGTCTTTTTCATAATTGTCGATTTTCAGTAAATCAATAAAATCCTTGGGATCGAAAAGGGTCGGAAGGATCTTTCAATTTTGGTTTTGGTCATGCAAAGAAAAAAAAAAAAAAACGAATAACCCAAATTTTCAGTTAATTAATTCAGCATCTTCAGGTCATACCACCATTCTCATCCATTTTTTTGTTCTCGCCAGTCTCTGTCTTGTGAACCTGCAGTAACACAGATCATCTTTCATTTTGATTACTTTTGTTTTTTAATGTTAATGTTATGCCCGAACAAAAGAAACTCTTCCTGCTGGATGCTATGGCGCTTATTTACCGCGCCTTCTTTGCCATGAGTCGCAATCCGCAGATCAATTCCAAAGGACAAAATACTTCTGCCATTCTGGGATTTGCCAACACCTTGCTGGAAATCCTGAAAAAGGAGAAGCCTACCCATATTGCCGTAGCTTTTGACACTATGGCCCCAACGCAACGTCATGAAGATTTTGCCGAATACAAGGCCAACCGCGAGAAAATACCTGAAGACCTTGCCGCTTCCATTCCTTACGTGATGGAACTCATCAGGGGGATGAACATTCCTGTAATTTTCAGGGAAGGTTATGAAGCAGATGACATCATTGGAACTCTTGCAAAGAAAGCGGAAAAGGAAGGGTTCAACACTTATATGATGACCCCCGACAAAGACTTCGGGCAGTTGGTTTCCAACCATATTTTTCTTTACAAACCGGCACGGAGCGGCGAAAAACCAGAAGTCATGGGCGTGAAGGAAGTTTGTGAGAAGTACTCCATTGAGACTCCCGAACAGTTTATTGATATTTTAGGTCTTTGGGGCGATGCCGTAGATAACATTCCCGGTGTACCGGGAGTGGGCGAAAAAACCGCTGCCAAACTGATTTCGGAATTCGGTTCCATAGAAAACCTGCTTCAAAACACCGACAAGTTGAAGGGAAAACTCAAAGAGAATCTCGAACAATTCTCCGACCAGGCGCTCCAGTCCAAAAAACTGGCCACCATTTTGCTGGATGTCCCGGTTGAATTCGATGAGGAAGATTTGCGCGTCATACCTCCCAACGCGGAAGCATTGAAAAAACTTTTTGATGAGTTAGAATTCAGAACATTTGCCAAAAGGTTTTTTACTCAGCTTTCGCTGGAAAATAACCAACCTGATGAATCCGGCCTGGAACTGAACTTCACTATAGAAACACCTCAGGCAGAAGAAACATCAAGCTTAAAAGACATCAACAATACTGCACACCAGTATCATTACATTGATACGCCGGAAAAAGCGAAGGAACTGGCTGCAAAACTGTCCAAACAAAAATCATTTTGTTTTGATACAGAAACCACCGGAATTGATCCCAGCACGGCGGAACTGGTCGGAATGTCTTTCTCTTTTAAACCGAATGAAGCCTATTACATTCCCATCCCCGAAACCTACAATGATGCTGTTAAAACCGTTGCCATTTTTAAGGATGTGATGGAAAATGAAAACATCGAAAAGACAGGCCAGAATATCAAATTCGATATTTCCATGCTTCAATGGTACGATGTGGAAGTCAAAGGCAAGTTTTTCGACACCATGATTGCCCATTATCTTTTGGAACCCGACCAGCGGCACAACATGGATTATCTGGCTGAAAAATATTTGAATTACAGCCCGGTTCCCATCGAAAACCTGATTGGGAAAAAAGGAGTTAAGCAACTTAGCATGCGTACCGTGGAAGCCGATCTAATCAAAGAATATGCAGCAGAAGACGCAGACATCACCTGGCAACTCAAACAGGTACTGGAGCCATTGCTTAAGGAAACGGAAACCATGAAACTCTTTGAAGAAACAGAAATGCCCCTGGTTCCGGTGTTGGCTGCCATGGAAACAGAGGGCGTGAAGCTGGATATTCCCGTCCTGAAGGAATTCGGTGATTTGCTTGAAAAAGAAATTGCTGATCTGATAAAAGAAATCTGGGATCTGGCAGGTGAAGAATTCAATATTTCTTCACCCAAGCAGCTCGGCGAAATTCTTTTTGATAAGTTGCAAATATCCGACAAACCGAAAAAGACTAAAACCGGCCAATATTCCACAGGGGAAGATGTGCTGGTGAAATTGTCTTTTCGTCATCCCATCGTGGAAAAAATCCTGGAATACCGGTCTCTTACCAAATTAAAATCCACTTATGTTGACAGCCTTCCTTTATTGGTAAACCCAAGAGACGGCCGCATCCATACATCTTACAACCAGGCTGTGGCTGCCACCGGTCGATTAAGTTCCAACAATCCGAACCTGCAAAATATTCCCATCCGCACCGAACGAGGACGGGAAATTCGCAAAGCATTTATTGCGCGCAATAGCGATTACACGTTGCTGGCGGCAGACTATTCACAGATTGAGTTGCGCATCATTGCCCATCTGAGTAAAGATTACAACATGATGGAAGCCTTCAGAAAAGGAATGGACATTCACACTGCAACCGCTTCAAGAGTTTACGGCCTTCCTCCTCATGAAATTTCCAAAGAGATGCGCCGCCGCGCCAAGACCGTCAATTTTGGGATTATTTATGGGATTTCTGCTTTCGGTTTATCGGAACGGCTGGGCATTTCCCGAAGGGAAGCTGCTGAAATCATCCAAAGCTATTTTGAAAAATATCCGGGCATTGATGCATACATGAAAAACACCATCGAATCTGCTAAAGCAACCGGTTACGTTGAGACTATCCTGGGACGGCGACGTTACATCAACGACATTAATTCCGGCAATGCCGTTGTTCGCGGTTATGCCGAACGAAATGCCATCAATGCGCCCATTCAGGGCTCTTCGGCTGATATGATCAAAGTAGCCATGATTAACATCTTCAAAGAGCTTAAAAAGCAAAAACTAAAAAGTAAGATGATTCTTCAGGTACACGACGAACTTGTTTTCGACGTTCATAAAGACGAAATCGAAACAGTAAAAAGCATTGTCGAAGACAAGATGAAACATGCAATGGAGCTTGATGTTCCAATCGAAGTGGATATGAATACCGGCAGTAACTGGCTGGAGGCGCATTAAAAACCAATAGTCATAAATTTGCCTGACTATTTCCCTCAGAAAATTAATTTTTAGTTAAACCTCTTTTCTGATCGCGATTATGAACGGAGTTATCCGACATTCTTTAATTTTGCATCTAATTTAAAACACTGAGACACCGGAAAGGACACGATATATGTTGCATTTTGAAAGATTTACTTTAGAGAACGGCTTGCGGGTTTTGGTCCATCATGATAAAAATACACCCATGGTGGCCGTAAATATTCTGTACCAGGTGGGATCACGTGACGAAAGTCCGGATAAAACAGGATTTGCCCATTTGTTTGAACATCTGATGTTCGGTGGCTCTGTAAATATTCCCAACTACGACAGTCCGCTTCAGTATGCAGGAGGTGATAATAATGCTTTTACCAACAACGATTTCACCAATTACTATTTGACCATCCCGAAAAACAATCTGGAAACAGCTTTTTGGTTGGAGTCTGACAGGATGCTGTCGCTGGCTTTCAGCGAAAAAAGTCTGGATGTCCAGCGTCAGGTGGTGATTGAAGAATTCAAACAAAGCTATCTGAATCAGCCTTACGGCGATGTTTACCTTTTATTGAAACCGTTGGCTTACAAAGTACATCCCTATCAGTGGAATACCATCGGGAAGGACATCCAACACATTGAGATTGCCGAAATGCAGGATGTTCGAAGTTTCTACAACAAATATTACAATCCGAACAATGCCATTCTTTGCGTAGCAGGCAATGTGGAGCTTGACGAAATAAAGGTTTTGGCCGAGAAATGGTTCGGCCCAATTCCTTCCGGAGAAGAAATTTACCATGAATATCCGCAGGAACCATTACAGACTGAAACACGGAGGCTTGAAGTGGAAAGACCGGTTCCGCAAAACGCTTTTTACATGGCCTGGCGCATGCCCAAGAGAACAGAGAAAGGATATTATACCTGCGATCTGATCAGTGATATTTTATCTACAGGAAATTCATCCAGACTATATCAAAAACTGGTGAAAGAAAACCAATGGCTATCGGAAGTACAGGCATACATTACCGGTGACCTGGATGGTGGAATGCTTGTCGTAAGTGGGAAACTTTACAATTCCACGCCTTTCGAAACCATCGAAAAAGCTGTGGTGGAAGAAATGGAAAAGTTGATGAACGAACCCGTTGGAGAAGAAGAACTTCAAAAAGTAAAAAACAAAGCAGAAGCAAATCTGGTTTTCTCAGAAATTTCTGTTTTGGGAAAAGCAATGGGATTGTGCTATTTTGAAATGCTGGGCGATGCAGGCTTGTTTAATGAAGAAGCTGGAAAATACAGTTCCGTAACAGCTCAGGATATTCAAAATGCCGTAAAGGAATTCTTTACGGAAGACAAAATGAACATTTTAAATTACAAAGCAAAAAAGTAATGGATTCCAATATACATCCTAACCGTTTAAGTGCCCCGGAACTGGGAAAACCTTTGTCACTAAGTATCAAAGCACCTGAAAAAATTGTGCTCAGCAACGGAGTGCCGGTTTATCTGATTCAAGATGAAGAGCAGGAAGTAACCCGACTTGATGTGGTTTTTAATGCAGGGAATGCACTTCAGGACAGAAAGCTTCAGGCCAATGCAGTAAACAAACTCATCAGCGAAGGGACACAGAATCATACAGCCTTGGAAATTGCCGGAATTATAGACTTTTATGGTGCTTATCTCGATCCATTCATCAGCAAGGATAAAGCAGGACTCACCCTTATTGCTCTCACAAAATACTATGACAAACTCCTGGCATTGCTGGCAGAAATCCTGACCAAAGCTTCTTTTCAAAAAAATGAAATTGAGCTTTATGAAGAAAGAAAAAAGCAGAATTTTCTGGTAAACATTGAAAAAGTAAGCTACCGTGCTTCTCTTGAATTTAACAAATTACTGTTTGGGGAAGATTCTCCTTACGGACAAATTCTCAGGGAAGACGATTTTGGAAAACTGCAACAAGAGTACGTGTTGGATTTTTATGAAAAATACTATCACCCCAAAAATGCGTATCTGGTTCTGAGTGGTAAAATCACAGAAGAATTATTGGAGAAATTAAAGGTGGTGTTGGGCGACCTATGGAGAAAGGATGATATTTCAGTTGAGCCGAAAGACAAATATATTGAAACAGTTTCTCAAAATTTCAACTTTGTTGAGAAGGAAAACGCACTGCAATCTGCACTTCGTATAGGAAATATTACGATTGACCGGCATCATCCGGATTATCCGAAACTGAATCTGCTCAACACGGTTTTCGGCGGATATTTTGGCTCACGACTTATGAGCAGTCTCCGCGAAGACAAAGGATATACTTACGGTGTAAACTCATTTATACAGAATTTCAGACATGCCAATTATCTCGGCGTCGCAACTGAGGTCAATGCCAATCATACTGCAGCAGCCATCAGGGAAATAAAACATCAGATGGAACTTTTATCAAAAGAAGAAGTCTCACAGGAAGAACTTACGGTCGTGAAAAACTATGTTTATGGTTCTTATCTCCGTTATTTCGACGGGCCTTTCTCACTGGCTGATCGCTTCCTGAAGAGCCTGGAGCTTGATATGGAATTCAGCATCTATAAAAAAGAACTGGACGCAATGATGAAAATCACACCGGCAGAACTGTTGGAAACCGCAAAGAAATATCTCAACTTCGATAAAATGAAAATTCTTGTTGTTGGGAAAACCGACGGACTTGAGGAGTTTATCTAAAACTCAAATTATTTCAAACGGTCAGGATTATCGCTAATAAAGCTCTTCCAGCTGCTATAGCTCTTTTTCTCATCGCCTGTATTATTACCCTGAAAGAAATGGCAGACAGCTGCGGCTAGTCCATCGGTAGCATCCAGATGTTCCGGAATATCCTGGAAGTTTAAAATTGTCTTCAGCATCCCGGCTACCTGTTCTTTCGATGCATTTCCGTTTCCGGTGATGGCTTGCTTTATCTTCTTGGGTGAATATTCAAAAATCGGAAGTTCTTTATAAAGCGCAGCTGCCATAGCAACACCCTGCGCCCGACCTAATTTAAGCATCGACTGGACATTTTTCCCGTAAAAGGGAGCCTCGATGGCCAGTTCATCGGGATGATATTGTTCCACCAAGCCCAGTGTTCGTTCGAAAATCTTTTTTAATTTTAACGCATGGTTATCGTACTGGCTCAGCTTCAAAATACCCATGGTTATCAAAAGAACTTTGTTGCCTTTTTGATGAACCAGACCGTAACCCATAATATTGGTTCCGGGGTCAATTCCTAATATGATTCTTTCTTTAGCCAAGAGCTCTTTTTATGGCAAAATTAAACAAAACATACAACATCCTCATCCGTTTAGGGATTTTAGTGCTTACCCTGTATTTCCTGTATGATCAATTGTTTTATAAACATAATCTGCTTGTTCTTTGGGAGAATTTTAGAACCCTTGCCGGACAAAGAAATTTCCAGATTTTAACCTTGTTGGTTTTGCTACTGATTCCTGTGAACCTTCTTTTGGAAAGTTATAAATGGAAATTACTTATCGCCAAACTTGAACAGGTCAGCCTTTGGAATGCATTGAAAGCGGTACTGGCTGGAATTTCAGTAAGTATGTTCATGCCTAACCGGGTCGGAGATTATCTGGGCAGAGTCTTTATACTAAAAAATGCAAACAGAATTCAGGCCACTTTAATCACCATGCTTGGAAGCATGGCTCAATACATAACTACACTTTTGTTCGGGATTGTGGCCTTGTTGATCTTCATTCGCAAATGGCTGATTCAATACCACCTAATGAATGGATTGGCCTATTCAGGTGTAATATTGACGGCGCTTTTTGCCATTACAGTTATGGTATTTGCTTATCTGAATTTCTCTGCATTTTCCATTATCATCAAAAGAATAAGCGGAAGAGTCTATTACAGAATTGAACGTTATGTTGACATTTTTGCCTGGTATAAATCGCCATTGCTTTTGAATGTCCTATTTATCAGTATTTTTCGTTATTTTGTTTTTTCGTTCCAGTTTTTCATTTTGTTCAGGATGTTCGGGATAAAGATTAGCTATGTTGAGGCTATGATTATCATCAGTACGATTTACCTGATTATGTCTATCATCCCGACCATCGCTTTATCAGAACTGGGGGTCAGAGGCTCTGTGAGTTTGTATGTTTTCGGCCTGTATTATGGCGGAACAAAACTGTCGGATTATGTTATGGAGCAAGTTGTTGCCGCTTCATCTGTTCTGTGGTTTATTAACCTTGCCATACCCGCATTATTGGGAGTTATTTTTATCTTTAAGCTAAAATTCTTCAGAAACAACTATGACAGCTAGGGTCTTTATTTTTATCATAGGAGCAAGTGCATTACTGTATCTTCTGGTCCTCCTGGTTTTCACCATCGGATGGTACCGGATGAAAGTTTTCACGTCTTCTTTGCGTAATTTAAGCACCAGGGTAAGCGTTGTTGTGGCTTTTAGAAACGAAGAACAGTACATCGAGAACCTTCTTCAAAGTCTGATGGAACAAACCTATCCTCATGAACTTTGGGAAATTATTTTGATAAATGATCATTCCACAGACAAAAGTCCTGAAATCATAAAAGAGTTTATAAAAGGAAAAATTAAAGTGAAAATCACCCTGCTGAATGCTAACGGCCACGGGAAAAAACAATCTATTGTGGAAGGAGTTCAGTATGCTTCTGGAAATCTTATTGTTTGCACTGATGGAGACTGTACTGCTGGAAAAAACTGGCTTACAAATGTGGCTTCATTTTATGAGCAGGAACATCCTTTATTGATTTTCGGCGCAGTAGTCTATGATCAGGAAGTGGGTTTCTGGCAAAAATTCTTTTCTTTCGAATTTATGAGCCTCGTAGCTTCAGGAGCAGGTTCAGGAGCATCAGGATTACCCTTTATGGGAAACGGGGCCAATCTTGCATTTGAAAGAGATGCTTTTCTGGAAGCAGGTGCCGAAGCTCAAAAGCAAGAACATGCATCAGGTGATGATGTTTTTCTGATTCAATATCTGACACAAAAATATGGAAGCCAAACCATTCGATTTCTGAAAAATAAAGCAAGTATCATCCGCACACAGGCACCAAAAACTTTCAAAGCATTTATGAAACAAAGAATTCGCTGGGGTTCTAAAGCTAAAGCCTATGACCAACCCTGGCCAATTTTTGTTGCTTTTACGGTTTTTGTTTTTAACACGCTATTGGCCCTTTGCTTTCTTCTGGGATTTGTAATTCCTTGGGCATTATCGATCTTCTTATTATTTGTTTTGTTGAAATTTTTCATCGATTTACCATTACTTCAGGCCTTTGGGGAATTTTCTAACAAGGGCAAGCTTCTAAAATACATGCTACTGTTTGAAATTATTTATCCGTTTTACATCCCTGTTGCTGCATTAAAAGGACTCTTCTTTTCTTATGAATGGAAAGGAAGACAAGTAAAGTAATTCCATGAATAAATCTTATAAGTCAAACCAGAGTTTTTGGAAAAATCTGGACAACATTGTTGAATCACACGAAATTGTTGTGGAACGCCCCATTGGAAGCAAACATCCCAGATATCCTGATTTTATTTATCCAATAGACTATGGTTATCTTAAAAACACCAAATCATCAGACGGCCTGGAGCTGGATGTTTGGATAGGCAACATGGAATTCAAAAGAGTCACTGGTGTTTTGATAATTACTGATATGGTTAAAATGGATACTGAACAAAAGGTATTATATGGTTGTACTGAACAGGAAATGGAGATCATATACGAAATCAGCAACCAACATCAGATGAATGCAATACTTCTGATTCGGGATAATTAATTCTGTTTATAAGACGTTCAAACGATTTGCATCCTGTTTTATGAAAATAAACAACAGGATGGTAAAGGCCCATAGCGAAGAGCCCCCATAGCTAAAGAAAGGTAAAGGGATTCCTACCACAGGAGCCAGACCAATGGTCATGGCAATATTTATCGCAAAGTGGAAAAACAGGATGGACGCCGCACCGTATCCATAAATTCTGCTGAAAGGGGATCGCTGTCGTTCTGCCAACTGAATAATCCGAACCATCAAAGCCAGGAATAACAATACCAGAATTCCAGAACCGATGAATCCCCTCTCTTCGCCTATGGTACAAAATATAAAATCCGTGCTTTGTTCAGGAACAAAATGATTTCGCGTAAGCATTCCTTTAAAATATCCTTTGCCTGTTAACCCACCGGAACCGATGGCAATTTTTGCCTGGTTCACATTATACCCGGCTCCCAAAGGATCATTTTTTAAACCCAACATCACCTGAATTCTGACACGCTGATGTTCTTCCAAAACATTATTAAACGTATAATGCACACTGAAAACAAAAATCAGAGATAACCCCATCCCAACCAGCAATCCACTCCAGTTCTTTCGTACTTTTTTAAAGATGAGAAAAACCAAAACCGTCAAAGCTACCAACACAGCTGCAACGTAAATTTCTCCAAAAATGACTGTGACGATAAACAAAATAGTTGCTATAATACCGGAAACAATGGTAATTCCAGAAAGTCCTTCACGGAAAAGCACAAGAATAAATGCAACATAAACCAGGGCTGAACCGGTGTCATTTTGCATCAGAATAAGCAAAGCTGGAGCACCAATAATGGCCATAGCCATTAACTTTGTTTTCATACTTCGCATATCCACATTATTAAGACTCAGATATTTTGCGAGTGCCAGCGCAGTCGCAAACTTGGCAAACTCCCCTGGCTGCAATGCAAAAGAGCCAAATTGAAACCATGATTTGGACCCTGCAACTGTAGTTCCGACGACAAGTACCGCCATCAAAACCACCAGCATTATCCCATAAATCGCATAGGCAAAGGCAGAGAAAAATTTAGCGTCAATCAGCAAAATTGAAAATCCGAGGATGAAGGCCATGCCGATCCACAACAATTGTTTTCCATATCGTTCCGAAAGCTCAAAAACCTTGGCTGTTTCACTTGTAGCCGTTGCTGAATAAATACTAAGCCACCCGTAGACAATGAGGACCATATACAGGACCAGTAATATCCAGTCGGGACTCCCTATGAAGCTTTCTCTTTTACTCATGGCCTCGGGTCGTGATTTAAATCGGCTTTTAACATTCTTTCTTCAAGTTTGGGTCTGGTGATTTTTCCGGTAAGGTACTCTTCCACCATCAGACTGGCAATTGGTGCTGCCCAGGTTGTACCATAGCCGGCATTCTCAATAATGACAGCGATGGCAATTTTAGGATTATCGACTGGAGCAAACTCGATAAAAAGAGAGTGGTCCTTTCCATGCGGGTTTTGCGCCGTTCCCGTTTTTCCAGCCTGAGTAATACTATCCATTTTATAAAAACGTGCCGTACCTATACTGGAATCAAAAACCTGCTCCATTCCTCCAATGACCTCCTTGTAATACAACGGGTTTTCAACCGCCACATAATGTTTCACTGTAAACTTGGTGGGCACTGTGTCATTATTACCTATCGATTCAATAAAATGAGGATCAATATAATAACCTCTGTTCGCCAATATGGCCGCCTCGTTAGCCATTTGAATGGGTGTTACCAATATCTCGCCCTGACCAATGCTTAAAGAACGTACCGTAAGTGCATTCCAGCTTCCCCTGTAGAGCTTGTTGAAATATCGTCTTGATGGAATATTACCAGGCCTCTCATAAGGAATGTCTGTGTTAAATGTCTCGCCGAAACCAAATGTCTTCACTTTATTATACCAATCCACATAAGCATCATGCATATTATCAAACTTGGGATCATCCATAATCCGCTTAAACGTTTTCCAAAAGTAGCTGTTACAGGAAACCGCTAAGGCTGTGGTCATATCAAGAGGCGAAACATGGTTTTCATCACACGCGATAGGCTTCGAGGCTTTTCCCTGGCAAGTAAGCATCGTGTTTGCTGTAATCACACCTTCATCCAATGCAATCAAGGCATCCACCGGTTTGAAAGTTGAGCCAGGAGGATACGTACCTAAAACAGCACGATTCATCAGAGGTTTCAGACTATCATTTAATAATCTGTTATAATTCTCGGATCGTGAACGCCCTACCAACAGATTTGGATCATAAGAAGGACTACTCACCATGGCCAGAATTTCTCCGGTTTTAGGATCAAGTGCCACAATGCTCCCCGTTTTATTTACCATGAGTTTCTGTCCAAACTCCTGTAGTTTTGCATCCAATCCTAATGTAACATCCTCGCCCTGAACAGCAAGAGTATCAAATTTTCCACCCTGAAAACTTCCTTTAACTATATTATGGACGTTGACTTCAACAATGCGTGAGCCTTTCTTCCCCCGCAATTCTTTCTCATAATATTTCTCTATCCCTGATTTCCCGATATAGTCTCCCGGGCTGTAATAATGATCATTTCGTAAATCATTATCGCTCACCTCCCCTACATTTCCAAGCACATTAGCCGCAATAGGCATAGGATAATGCCGCAAAGTTCTGGTTTGGAAATAAAACCCAGGAAATTCGTACATTATCTCTTCGATCGGTCCTTTTTCCTTTTTCGAAAGCTGTTTTAAAAATACAGAAGGTTTGTAATAAGAATAATTCTCAGCTTTTTGCATTTGATCTTCGAAAAACTCCTTGGTTATCCCCAAAAGCTGACAGAATTTAGTAGTATCTATGTTTTTTACCTGACGAGGAATTACCATCAGATCATAAACAGCATCATTGTATACCAGCAAATGATGACTACGGTCAAAAATCCGGCCACGCGGAGGATATTCCACGATACTTCTTAAAGCCATATTTCTGGCTGAAAGCTGATATTGATTGCTGGCCACCTGCAAATAAAACAATCGGCCAAGAAAAACAAAGGCAATCGCTACAAAAATGCCAATAACTACATACTTACGTCCTAAATAATTTTTTTTGTACATGAAAAGCCCACTATTTCCCGAAAAATCCTATACAAAAGTAGGTAAAATCATATTGGAATAAAGGGTTCAAAATACTAAAAAATAAATTTTCAAAACGTTTGAAAAGCGCACCAAAACGAAACTACAGGACTTTCGGGTAAAGGAACTGCAAATCAAACCCCATTACTTTGACAATTCGGTTCAATTTTACCTAATTTTGCACCCGCTAAATGTGCTAAAATATAATGGAAAATTCAAATACGATACTTCGAAAACCGGATTGGCTGAAAATAAAAGTGCCTTCCGGGAAAGAATATATATCAGTCAAAGAAATTGTTGCAAGGAAGAATCTACATACCATATGCACCAGTGGACACTGTCCAAATATGCATGAGTGTTGGGGACGTGGAACTGCTACATTGATGATTCTGGGTGATATTTGTACCAGAGCATGTAGTTTCTGCAATGTTGCCACCGGCAGACCGCTTCCTGCCGATTTGGGAGAACCGCTTCGCGTTGCCGAATCTGTTAAATCCATGAATCTAAAACATGCAGTTCTGACATCCGTGGATCGCGATGACCTAAAAGATGGTGGTGCGGAAATCTGGGCCATGACTATCCGTAAAATAAAAGAGCTTTCACCTGAAACAACCATTGAAACCTTGATTCCTGATTTTGACGGCCGTGAAGAACTAATTCAGAAAGTAATTGACGCAGGCCCCGAAGTGATTTCCCACAATCTGGAAACAGTAAAGCGTATCACACCATGGACCAGAAGCCGTGCCAAATACGATCGAAGCCTAAGTGTTTTGAAATACATCGCTGCTTCAGGAACCGTAACCAAATCGGGGATTATGTTAGGTATTGGAGAAACGCCTGAAGAAGTTTATGAACTAATGGATGATCTAAGAGCTGTAGGGGTGAGCGTACTAACCATTGGTCAATATTTACAGCCGACAAAAAAACATCTTCCTGTCAAAGAATTTATCAAACCGGAACAATTTGAACTTTACCATAAGGTAGGAATTGAAAAAGGTTTTGATTTTGTGGAGAGCGGCCCGCTGGTTCGCTCTTCCTATCATGCAGAGAAACATGTTCCTCAAAAAAAGAAGTTGTAATGTCTGACGAAATTTTTCAAGCTAAATATGAAGATTTAGGCCAAATTGAGTATCAAAAAGCCTGGAATTACCAAATAAAATTGTTCAATACCATACTGGAAGCCAAAGAAAAAGGAGAAAGTACCGAAAGCCGGTTGTTGCTTTGCGAACATAATCACGTTTTCACTCTTGGCAAAAGCGGAGAAAGAAAAAATCTGCTCATTTCTGATTCTGTCATGAAAGAAAAAGGGATTTCTTTTTTCCAGATTGACCGTGGTGGAGACATTACTTATCACGGGCCCGGTCAACTTACAGTTTATCCCATTTTTGATCTTGAAAAAATTCCGGTTTCGCCAAAAGATCTTGTTTTTGGTATTGAATCGGCCATTATCCGAACCATACGTCATTATGGACTCTCGGGCTCCAGGATTGAAAATGCAGCAGGCGTTTGGCTTGATTCCCAGAAACCGGGAAAAGCAAGAAAAATTGCGGCCGTCGGACTAAGAATCCACAAAAAAATTAGTATGCATGGGCTGGCTCTAAACGTCAACACTGACCTTGATTATTTCCAGATGATCATTCCCTGTGGAATCTCTAACAAAGGTGTGACATCCATCCAGAAAGAACTGGGACGAGAGGTAGACATTAATGAAGTGAAACAATTTCTGATTAAGGAGTTCGAAACAGTTTTCAGCATGAAGTTTGAAGAAAATCAGGCTATTTAGATTTTCCAGCTTCACTCATCACACGCAAGACTTCCAGGGATTTAATTTTTCCCAATTCCGGTAAATGCAGCTGATAATACGTTACGAGGGCGTCCACCATACTGCGACGCTGTGTATTATTTATATGAAAATTTTTTAATCCTTCCAAACCAATTTGAGTCAAGGTAAAGAACGTTTCAGTCTGCTGACTTTCCAGATAGTATGGATGACCCGGCCTTGTCTGAGCAAAATGGCCTTCCTGCATATCAAAAAATGGCAGTGTTTCTTCTCCTCCAGTTTCCTTTTTGGGAGAAAAGCCCAGGAAACGCGCAAGCTGTATCAGGAACAACAGGTGAAAATTCAGAAAATTCTTTTCTTCAAGGTCAAACCAGACCAACGCTTGAAAGATCCACTGAAACAACTCTTTATCAGGGGTCTCATGTCGAATGGTTTTATATAAAACCTCATCCAGAAACATTAAAATACTCTGCTTTTCTGGTGAAAACGGGATATGCTGCCACGGTTGGGCAATTCGTGCTTCCTTGATATGCTGTAACCCGTGGACACCTTTGTGATAGACCACCATTTCAAGCAACGAAAGAGGTTGAAACAAAGATGGTTTTAATCGTGCATTTTTGCTGTTTACTCCTTTAACCAGATAAGACTGCAAACCCAGTTCTTCTGTAAGGACCTTCACTATCAGCGAGGATTCCCCATATTTCACTTTATTAAAAACGATGCCCCGAGTAGTTACATTCATAGCAAAATGCTTATTGCTTTGATATTACAAAGCTTCCAACTTTTAATGTATCACAAGAATTTTTGTGACCATCGTTTGTGAACCATCGTTATTGGTAATAAACACCATATAAACACCAGTACTTACCCTTTGATGGTTGAAATTGTTTCCATCCCAGATAGCTTGTCCTCCGTTCGCTTTTGTTTCATAAACCAGGTTCCCGTAAGAATCCGTGATTTTTACATCAGCATCCGTCACAAGGCCTTTTATGGCAATTGGACCTGTATAATTTTGGCGAACAGGATTAGGGAAGGCATACACATCACTATTGGTATTCTGTCCTTCAGTTGCCGTTCCCCGGAAAGAAATAAGTCCCTTGTCTGTACCAATAAAAACTTCACCATCCTTATCAATTGTAATTCCTGATATGTTATTAGAAAGCAATGGACTATTGGCAGTTGTAAAGTGATAAATTTGTTTCAGCCCATCAGGTGAAAGCAGAAAAACTCCGCTTCGTCTGGTTCCAACCCATTTTCGGTTGGCCCCGTCTACAGTGATTGCAGTAACCGTTTCAGAAGCCAGCAGCAGATCAGCCAATCCAGAGCCATCATTTCTTGGAACCAGGATTTGTTGTGCATCAAAATTGCTGCCTTGGGTAAAAATGTTACCTGGATTATAAAACACAGCGACTCCTGCATCTGTTCCTAACCATACTTCTCCGTTTTTGTCCGTAGCCATAGAATAAACTCCACTACCTGGCAGATTTCCGTTACCAGCACCAGAACCTAAAACCTTCACCATATCGTCGGAAGGATTATCGGGAGTTCCGTTGAAGGAATATACAATGAGCATTCCGTTGTTTCTCTTAATAATCCAGACATCATTATTCTGGTCTACCATCAATTTTCCAACATCAATACCACTGAGATTGCTTCCCAGATTAAAAGATTTCCATTGTCCATTACTTTCCATAACCGACAGCAGATCATATGCTCCGGAATTGGCAACCCAAAGATCATACTGACTATCGAAATCCATACCACTGATATTTACAAGACTGGTATTGGCCACCCAAGGCTCAAGACTACTGTTATTTCTTGAAAAAATAGTAGCCAGTTTATTATTTTCAAACTTCAGGACACCGGTTTGCCAGGTACCTATATATGCCACATCAGGATTGGCAGGATCTGCTTTTACACAAGTCCAATCTGAAATGGTGTCAAAAGCAGGAGTATTCGACTGGTCAAAAGTTGTCCACTGGCCATCCACAAAGGAAAAAACACCATCATGAATATAAGCTTTTGACCAGTTTGACTGATAACCTCCCGGAACAACCCAAACGTTATTTCCTGAAGCGCTAAGATCAAATACATTGGTCGTTCTCGGACCATTGGGCTCTAAAAACTGCTCTTTAGTTCCTTTCTCTGACACTTCCAGTAACCCATGCGCATTGGTGCCAATCCAAAGAGAAGAATTTGCATCTCCCCGGGCAGCCAATGGTTCAAAACCTGACCCAAGCGGATTAGCTATGTGAAGAATATTATTCCCATTTGCATCATAAGCATTGACCGAATAACGATTCACCAACAATAAATCATTGGATTCTGCATTCAACTGATTGTGACGTTCGTGATTTGACGGTTCGAAATAATTCCAGGTATTCCCGTTAAAAACATAAAGCGTATCCCCATCCCAGGTTCCTGAATAATAATTGGCGTATACCTTCCCAGCGAAAGCCGTTACCAGGTTAAAAGTCTGATTAGGATTGGGAAACCGTATATCTTGATGCCATTGATTAAAATCAGCCAGATTGGATGCGCCCTTGTTAGCATAAAAAATCCCCTTTTCGGTGGCTGCAAAAAAGGAAGTATCATTGGCAGTAAAATCCATTACATCCAACGCGCTACCATTATTGCCAATGTAATACGTATCTTTTATTTCCTGTTTGCTTAAATCTACCACCACAATTCCGAAGCTGCAAGACAGGTAAGCTATATTCCCATCAAAATAAATGTTGTTGATGGTTTTGACGCCCAGCATGGCCTTATTGTAAATATCCGGAATGTTTGCTACGTTTCCTTTATTATCAATCAAATCGATGTTGGCATCTGTATAAGCTACCATCAGAATTTGTTCTTTGGAATCATAAGCAATTTTGGAAATTCCGATATCGCTTAATCCTTTTACACGTCCAAAAGGAGCAAGCTGATTATCTTCAGTATTGTAAGTAAAAAGACTGTAAGGTGTTGCAGCATATACAATGTTTCCGGCAATGGCAACATCAATTACTTTCTGGTACGGCAGATGTGTTCTCCATTGTCCGATGGCTGGCACCTGCGCATGGATTGCACCTAAAATCAGAATGTTGAAAAGAAGAGTGACGGATAAAAGTCTTTTCATAGGAGACAAAAATAGTACCTGAATACAAACCTTAAAAATAGAAAAATATTGCTCAGGATTTTCCCTAAAGCAAGGAATGCGGTACTATCAAATACTAAATGTATTTCTCGCCTTTTTCGACTTTCACATCGTTTACAATTTGACGGATTTGCTGTTCATCCTGTTTGCGGCAAATCAGAAGAGCTCCTTCTTCGTCCACTACGATGTAATCATCCAGTCCTTGCAAAACAACCAGTTTTTTATCAGAAATATTTACTATACAATTCTTCGTGTCGTAGACCATGACATTGTCCCCCACGATGGCATTCTGATTTTCGTCCTTTTCACGATTAGCATACAAAGAGCCCCATGTTCCCAAATCAGACCAGCCAAAATCCACACTCAGAACGTAAACATTCTTTGCCCTTTCCATCACACCATAGTCGATGGAAATATTTTTACAAACAGCATAGGTTTCTTTGATAAACTTTTCCTCAGCATCTGTATTGTACTTCCCAATTCCCTTTTGGAACAACAGGTCAACATCACTCAGGAAATTATCAAAAGCAGCCATAATACTCTTCAATGACCATACAAACATGCCTGAGTTCCAAAGAAAATCGCCGCTGGCAATAAAAGACTTAGCTATTTCAAGTGACGGTTTCTCTGTAAAAGTCTTCACCTTTTTCAGACGGTTGTCTTCCGGATAAACCATTTTATCTTCAAACTGGATATAACCATAACCAGTATCCGGACGGCTGGGAAGAATTCCTAATGTGATCAGCCAATTGTTATTTTCTGCCGCATTCAGAGCGGTTTTCATGTCTCTAACAAACTCATCTTCATTGATAATTACATGGTCGGAAGGAGCTACCACAACAACGGCATTTTCGTTTTCCTCCTTGATTTTATAGTTGGCATAAGCAATGCAGGGAGCCGTATTTCTGCGGGAAGGTTCACACAATACACGCGAAGGATCCACTTCCGGCAGCTGTTTTAAAACCAAATTTTTATAGGAATCGTTCGTAACGATAAATATATTCTTTGCCGGAAGAACTTTACAAACACGGTCAAAAGTCATTTGAATCAGGGTCCTTCCCATACCCAATACATCGATAAATTGCTTCGGGAATACTGTACGACTCATGGGCCAGAATCGGGAACCTACTCCCCCGGCCATGATAACGCAATAATAATTGTCCATGGTAATTTTTTTAGATAGGCAAATTTAACAGAATTTACCTAAAAAACGAGTTTAGACCTAATTTCTTGTAACATTCCACCAAAACCTCTGACAAAAATTTTTGACTTCTGCTCGTCAAAAAGACCCCTGATTTGTAGATATATATGATTTAGGACAAAGGAAGGAAAGTGACTATTTATAAAAAGATTTAATAGATATTGAAAATGAATTTCATTCGTGTCGTTTTACAGGCGTTAATGCATTAAAAAGATAGATTCTATTGTTGGCAATTTCCTGGCATTTATAACGTTTTCTTACCTTTTCCAGGATCTTGAATTTCCTGTCTTGCTGAAAGACAAAAATTTCACCCTGCTGCAAATCTTCCAGTCGCAAAGTCTGATGAGTATCGTATTTCTGAAAAGCCCGGGTCAGTTCCAAATCGGAATGACTTGACGCTTTGATATTTTTCAAATGTTTTTTGATCGCTTTTTCCAGTTCTGAAGGAAAGATATCTTTCCCAAGAAATCTTCCAAGTTGTTCTCCATAGATTTGCTTCCACTCTTCTCCATGAGGTTGTCTCATGTGCCCGTATTTTTCATACGCCAGCAAATGTGAAAGTTCATGGATAAACGTTACAAAAAAAGCATACTGGTTTAAATCGTTATTGACAGAAATGCGCGGATTGACTCCATGGAAATGAGGTCTGAAATCGCCTAATTTAGTCTTACGGCTTCGCGTAATTTTAAGATGCACCCTATGCCTGATTATTTCCTCTAAAACAGTGTCCACCACCTGCGGAGGTAAATATTTCGCCAGCAACTCCTTTTCTTTCATACAGATGACAAATATAAAACTATAATTAAAAGGCTTAAAGTTTGTCTGGCAATATTATGAAAACATCATATTACTCAATCTTTCTACCGGTCAGCACAAATTCAGCATATCCCAAATCCCCGGGCCGGGTAATTTTGATGTTATCAGGATTTCCTTCTACTATACGCAACTGCACTCCTGTAGCTTCAACCACCGCCGCATCATCTGTGAATTGATCATTATAAGTCTGTGCATAGGCTTTTTTGATCAGCGATGAATAGAAAACCTGTGGAGTTTGAACAGCTTTATAATTTTCACGGTTTACAGCGCGGCTCAGTCCGTTTTCCACCATTCGGAGTGACTCTGTCGAAGAAACCACGGGAATAGCATTTCCATGAATTTTCGCTGTTCTGTAACAGTTTGCTATGGTGGTCTTGTCTAACAAAGGACGCACAGCATCATGAATAAAAACGAGGCATTTTTCAGGAACCAGTGCTAAAGCATTCTTCACCGAATGGAAACGAGTGGGACCTCCTTCCACAATTTCATGTGGTACCTCAAATCCAAATTCGTAACGTAAATGTTTCCATCGTCCAATTTCATTACCGGGAAGTACCAGCAGGAATTTTGCTTGTCCATAGAAATCAGAAAAAGCATCAAAAGTCCGCATCACTACCGGGCGACCATCCAGCAAATGAAACTGTTTAGGAGTTTGATTTTCCATACGCTGTCCTATACCACCCGCCACAATAATGATGTAAACCTCCATGAAAAATGATTTTTTACAATATTACGATTTCTTCTTTTTTAAACACCCGGTATTTTATGACAAAAAAAAGTGCCCCACATAAAAAACGCGGGGCACTTTTTCTGCTACGACTTCAAATTAAATTACAAAATAAGCATGGCATCACCATAGGTGAAGAAATTATATTTTTCTTTTACCGCAATCTGGTATACTTCCTTAGCAAATTCATAACCCATGAAAGCTGAAACCATCATATACATGGGTGAATATGGCAAATGAAAGTTTGTAACCAATGCATTGGCTGTACGAAATTCGTACGGAGGAAAAATAAATTTGTTGGTCCAGCCCTTGAACGGTTTAATTTTTCCTGTGATTGAAACAGCCGTTTCTAAGGCCTTGAGACTTGTAGTTCCTACAGCGACCACTTTGTGCTTGCTTTCCCATGAACTGTTAATGATATCAACACTGTCCTGTGTGATAAACATTTCTTCAGAATCCATTTTATGTTTTGTAAGATCTTCCACTTCGATGGATCTGAAATTACCTAACCCCGTATGCAAGGTGATTTCTGCAAAAGTAACGCCAGAAATCTCCAGTCTTTTCATCATTTCTCTGGAAAAATGCAATCCGGCTGTGGGAGCAGCTACGGCCCCTTCATGTTTTGCATAAATAGTCTGAAAACGAACTTCGTCTTCAGGTTCTACGGGACGGTTGTGAATTTTCGGAAGCGGAGTTTCCCCCAGACTCTGAAGCGTTTTTTTGAATTCTTCATAAGAACCATCAAAGAGGAAACGCAATGTACGGCCTCTTGAAGTGGTATTATCTATAACTTCGGCAACAAGCGTTTCGTCATCCCCGAAATACAGTTTATTACCAATTCTGATCTTTCTTGCAGGATCTACTAACACATCCCAAAGACGGCTATGCTTATCAAGTTCTCTTAATAAGAAAACTTCGATTTTTGCACCGGTTTTTTCCTTTTCACCATAAAGACGGGCAGGAAAAACTTTGGTATTATTAATTACGAAAACATCCCCATCTGTGAAATAATTCAGAATATCTTTAAAATGAAGATGTTCGATAGTTTGTGTTTTACGATCGACCACCATCATCCTTCCGGCATCACGATCTTTCGGAGGATATTTTGCAATTAACTCTTTGGGTAGGTTAAAATTGAATTGAGATAATTTCATTACTACTTATTTTTCAGAACTTTAATAAATTTAACCCTATCGGAAATTTAGGAACAAAAAGTTTGCAAAGGTAGTCAATTTTAAGGGCGTTGTCAAGCCCAAAAACTTTCAGAAAAATGAATTCCAATAAATTACTTAGAAATGGAGTTCTGAAAACCTGTCTGACGAAGAATTTCTTCTTTGAAAGCGTCGATTGTCCAAGCCGATGTAAGTTTATAATCACCTATTTGTGTGCGTTTTAAAGATGTAAGGAAAGCTCCGTTGCTTAGACTTTCACCAAAATCACGAACCAACGCACGAATGTAAGTACCTTTGCTACACTTAACTGAAAAATCCACGAAAGGAGGTTCAAAATTTAGAATTTTAAATTCATGGATGATTACATCTCGTGATTTCAGTTTCAATTCATTATTATTTCGTGCATACAGATAAGCACGTTGTCCTTTTACCTTAATAGCAGAATAAATCGGAGGGACCTGTTTAATTTCACCAAGAAACTTTTTACTGGCATTCTCAAGTATTTCCCTTGTGATCCCGGAAATATCAAACTGGTTATCAATTTCTGTTTCCACATCAAAAGAAGGAGTCGTAGCTCCCATCTGCATCCTTCCAACATATACTTTATCCATTCCCTGATAGGAATCGATTTGTTTGGTCATTTTTCCGGTACAAATTATCAAAAGTCCGTCGGCCATTGGATCTAATGTTCCTGCGTGGCCGACTTTCAGTTTTTTTAGGTGATACACTTTAAGTAAAAAGGAACGCAACAGATTCACCACATCGAAAGATGTCCATTCGACAGGCTTATCCAGTAATAAAACTTCTCCTTCCGGAAAATTAAAACTCATTAGTGAATGGTTAGGTTCACGCCAAAAGCATACAGTAAAAGAATAATCACCCCTACAATAATCCGATAATAACCGAATATTTTAAATCCGTGTTTGGTCAAATAACTGATGAAGGATTTAATGGCAATCATGGCAACAATAAAGGAAATCACATTGCCAAATATCAAAATGTCTATATTATGTATGTTAATGGCTTTATATTCTTCAAGTAGTTTATAACCGGTCGCAGCAACCATTGTAGGGACTGCCAGGAAAAAAGAAAACTCTGCAGCCGTTTTTCTTGTCAGTTTTTGTTGCATACCTCCAATAATGGTTGCCGCTGAACGCGAAACCCCTGGAATCATAGCCAATACCTGATAAAAACCAATGGTTAATGCCTTTTTGAAGGTGACTTCATCGTCAGAGCTTGGTTTATTAAACCATTCATCAACAAACACCAGGATAACGCCTCCGATAATAAGCATCACAGCCACTAGGTAAACGCTTTTCAGCAAATAATCAATATAATGTCCGAACAACAATCCGAAAAAGGCAGCCGGAAGGAAGGCGACAAACAGTTTATAATAAAAAGTCAATGTCTGGAAAAACCTCTTCCAATATAAAACAACTACCGACAAAATAGCTCCCAGCTGAATGCTGACTATAAATGCCTGACCGAAGTCGGTATTCCTCATACCGAGAATTCCCTCGGCTAAAATCATATGTCCTGTGGACGAAACAGGTAAAAACTCTGTAATTCCTTCTATTATAGAAAGAATAAGTGCATGAAGCCAGCTCATAAACTAATCGTTGTTTTTTTCTTTAGGAAGTTTCATTATGGCAAAAAACTCAAAGGCATAACCAATTAGAATTAAAATCGGTGCAAGAGTTATTCTTTGAAAATCAAAAATCTCCGGTTCAAATCGTGTGATGGAATCCGAGCCACCACCAATCATCAGCAAAAAACCCAGTGCCAGAAAACCTAGTCCGATAAACATAATTTTATAGTTTTCTTTAGTAAAAGCCCAGCTGAGTTGTCCTTTGTGTTTCTTAACCTCTGGTTTATTTTGTGTTGCCATGAACTTGAATTTTTGTCAAAAATAAAATAAAAATGTTTTATTTCTCCCCTCATTAAGATTTAGTAACATAATCTGCATAAACAATTTGTTTTTATCTGATTATGATGAAAGTTTATCAACTTACTGAAAAATTTAACATTTCATTAACTTACTGTTTTACTATTTATTAGCATCTTGTTTTCTCGCCAGAATGACAAAAAATGAAAATTTATTTGGTCACATAAAAAAGATGTGTACATTTGTCCATTCGATTAAACCAAATGGTTAAAGCATAAAGTTAAACTAAATGGAAAACGAGAAGGGGAATATTAGTACTACTGAGCAACAAATTCTGGAGGCCGCTAAAAGTGTTTTCCTGGAAAAAGGAATGGACGGAGCACGGATGCAGGAAATTGCTGACAGGGCAGGCATCAATAAGGCCTTGCTCCATTACTATTTCAGAACTAAAGACAAGCTCTTTATTACAATTTTCAGGAATCTTATCAGCAACCTTTTCGAGCAGATCAATCTGCAGCTTCAGAACAACGATGATATTTTTGATTTCGTTGAAAAGTTTGTGACAAATTACATTGCCATGCTGGAGCATAATGTTTATCTGCCCAATTTCATTATGAACGAGATGAACAGAAATCACGAAAACATCGTTCAGATTTTCGAATCCGAAAGAGTGATACAAAATGTGCCCAAGCTGGAAAAGATTATCAAAAAGAGCGTTGAAGCTGGTGAAATTATTCCCATCACGGCAGAAAATTTAATCACCGACATGATAGGATTGTGCGTTTTTCCGGTTGTTGGCAAACCTGTCATTCTTAATTTTTTGTTTCGGGGCGATATAGCTGCACATAAAAAATTCATGGAAGGCAGAAAAGAGCACGTCATCAACCTGATAAAAAATTCTTTAACACCTGGTAAACAGATAAAATAGTTTCAATCAATGAAAAAACAGATACTTCTTTTGGGATTTTTGGTGGGAGCCGTTATTCCCCTGTGGTCGCAAAACCTGCAACCTGTGAGCCTGCAGGAATGTCTGCAAAAAGCAGTGGAAAATTTTCCCAAGGAAAAGCAACTGCAGTATAATCAGCAGACTTATCAGCTCAAGGAAGAGATTCTCAATAAAAACTACCTTCCTTCCTTAAATCTGAACGGGCAGGCCTCACACCAGTCGGATGTCACATCCATTTCAATTCCCTTGCCGGGTGTGAACATTCCAACCATCAGTAAAAATATGTACAAGATGAACCTTGACTTACAGCAACTGATCTGGGACGGAGGCATGACCTCGAGCCAGAAAAAACTGGAAAACAACAGCTATCAGATCTCCGACCAGCAGGTGAAAATATCGACTTATCAACAAAAACAAAGGGTCGCCATATTATATTTTAACATTCTTTTCCAGCAGCAAAACCTGAAAGTACTGCATGTTTTGCTGCAAGATTTAAACGCGAGAATCACAGATGCTCAGGCTGGTTTAGCAAATGGCGCTATACTTGCTTCAGATGTTGATGTTTTAAAAGTCAGCCAGATGCAGACCCAACAGGCTATTATCGAAAACCAGGAAGACACCAAAGGTTTGCTGGATGAAATGGATGAACTTACAGGCATTAAAATACAATCAGCCAACCAGTTGAAAACTCCGGAATTCGAAGAAACACAATTCCCGTTTGAAAACAACCGCCCTGAATTTCGATTGCTTACCTTGCAACAGAACAACATCAAGGATCTGAAAAAAATATACACAGCCAAAAGGATGCCTACACTTGCCGCCTTCGGTCAAGCCGGGTATGGCCGACCGGGATACAATATGCTGAACAACGATTTCAAAACCTATTACATGTTTGGCGTTCAGCTGCACTGGAATATCTTCGACTGGAATCATGTAAAGAAAGAAAAACAGGTGCTCTCAATCCAGAAAAATATCCTCCAGACAGAAAAAGAAACTTTCGATCAGAACCTCCGTGTAGAATATAAAAAACAACTGGCTGCCATCGAAAAATATCAAAAGCTGGTCAATACAGATCAACAAATCGTTAACCTGCAGGATCAGGTAGTGACTACCTCGCAAACAAAACTCAAAAACGGGACCATCACCCCTGCCGACTATCTGATTCAACTGAACAAAAAAATCAAAGCCATGCTGACGATGGACGCCCATCATCTTCAGTTGCTTTTCACTAAATATCAATATCTGACTGCCATCGGAAATTTATAACATTGAAAAATTAATCTTATGAAAAAATATATCATACTTTTTGCTTTTGCAGTTTTCCTGCTGTCCTCTTGCGGGAAACAAAACGGCCTCGCCGACGGGTATGGAAATTTTGATGCCCACGCCGAAGTGATTGTTTCAGCTCAGAACATGGGAACATTAGAAAAATTCAACATTGAAGAAGGCGATAATATACAAGATGGACAGCTTGTAGCGGTAGTAGATACCACAGCTCTTTACCTGAAAAAGAAGGTGCTTTTCAAACAAAGCGAATCCGTTGCTACACAGTTGAAAAACATTAACGCTACCATTTCTTTGCAGGAACAACAGCTGAAAGTAAACCAAATTGAACAGGAACGTGTTCAACGACTTTTTGACAAACATGCGGCCACCCAGCAACAACTGGATAACATCAATGGCTTGGTGGAAGTCAATAAAAAGCAAATTGCCGTTACCCAAACGCAAAAGGAAAATATCCATTCACAGATTCAGAGTATTAAGGCTCAGGTTGCCGAGGTGAACGAAAGCATCAGTAATTGTCTTATTAAAAATCCGGTAAACGGCACAGTATTGGTTAAATATGCCGAGCAGGGAGAACTGGCTACTCCCGGTGAAGCACTATATAAAGTGGCTAATCTAAAGACACTGGAACTCAACGCTTATATCAGCGGAGGCGAATTGAGCAAAATCAAAATTGGAGAATCCGTGGATGTATATTACGACAAAAGTCAAACAGAAAATTACGAGGTAAAAGGCACAGTGATTTGGATTTCCTCGGAAGCCGAATTTACTCCTAAAACCATACAAACAAAACAGGAAAGAGTAAACCTGGTTTATGCCGTGAAAATTAGAGTTCCCAATGAAAACGGAGCCATAAAAATCGGCATGCCGGGAGAATTCCGGTTCATTAACAGTAACAAATAAAGAGCTTTAAATGAGTTTTGTATTAAAATTTCTTTATTTTTATAGAGTTAATCTTTGTCCGGATAATCCGGCGTTTTCAAAAAATTATTCACTAAAAACTCATTACAAATGAAAATTTCAAGTTTTGCAATCGTACTTTTGGGATTGATGCTCAGTCCTTTTGCGCTCATTCAGGCACAGACTGTAAAAGCCGATGACATTTTAGGCGTCTGGTTAACCCAGGATAAAGACTCACACGTGGAGATATTCAAACAGGGAGACAAATATTTTGGTAAGATTATCTGGCTGGAAACACCAATCGACAGCGTTACAGGTAAACCCAAATTGGACGATAAAAATACTGATGCAAAATTGCAAAGCAGGCCTATCATGGGATTGGAACTGTTGACGAACTTTAAGTACGTTGGAGATGATAAGGAATGGGAAAAAGGCCAGATTTACGACCCTAAAAAAGGATCTACTTACAGCTGTTACATGGAATTTCCCGATCCCGCCAACAAAAACAAACTAAAAATCCGGGGCTTCATTGGATTTAGCTTGCTGGGTCGTACCGTTTACTGGACACGCGTACAGCAATAAGCTGATTTTCAGTTTCCGGAGAATCGGAATTTTTGAAATTTTTTAATCGACTTTTAGTTTCCTCTATGGCAAAAATGGAGGAAGACAGGGAATATTATGTCAATTGGAATCCAAATAGAGAACATTCGAAAGAGCTACAGCGATGTAGAGGCTCTGAAAGACATCAGTCTGGAAGTAAAGCCCAATGAGCTTTTTGGTTTCATCGGGCCGGACGGAGCAGGAAAAACCACACTCTTCCGTATCCTGACCAGCTTGATTCTGCCGGATTCAGGAAAGGCACACGTTGGAGATTTTGACGTTCTGAAAGATTATAAAAAGATCAGACAGATAACAGGATATATGCCGGGACGGTTTTCGCTGTACTTTGATTTGACGGTCGAAGAAAATCTCCGGTTCTACGCCAAATTATTTAATACTTCGCTGGAGGAGAACTACGATCTGATTGAAGATGTTTACAAGCAGATAGAACCTTTCAAAAAACGCCGGGCCGGTGCTTTGTCAGGCGGAATGAAACAAAAGCTGGCTCTCTCCTGCGCGTTGATCCACAGGCCGCAGCTTCTTATTTTAGATGAGCCTACAACCGGTGTTGACGCCGTTTCCCGTAAAGAATTCTGGGATTTACTGAAAAAGATGCAGCAAAAGGGAATCACCATCCTGGTTTCCACGCCATACATGGACGAAGCAGCTATTTGTGACCGTGTGGCTCTGATGCAAACAGGAAGCATTCTAACCATTGACAGTCCGGAAAACATTGTGGAACATTTCCAGTGGAAGATCCTTTCCGTGAAATCAAATCAGATGTATCCTTTGTTGAAGGATCTTGGAGAAATCGAAGGTGCAGAACAAGTGTATCGCTTTGGTGAATCCATCCATCTGTTTACTCAAAATGACACTGGCCGTATGAAAGAAAATATCCTTACTTCCCTTTCGGGAAAAGGATATCAAAATCTTGATGTTGAAGTACAGAAACCTGTCATCGAAGACTGTTTTCTGGCATTAATGGATAAATCGGAAGAGGCATGACACAAGTGGAAAGAATCATAGAAGTCGAGAACCTAGTAAAGAAATTCGGTGATTTCGTCGCCAACGACCATTTGACATTTCATGTCAACAAAGGTGAAATCTTTGGATTTCTGGGTGCTAACGGAGCAGGAAAAACCACCGCTATTAAAATTCTGACAGGATTGTCCCACCCCACCTCAGGCAAAGTAACCGTGGCGGGGATCGACGTTTCCCACTATCCCGAAAAGGTAAAAAAACGTATCGGTTATATGAGCCAGGCATTTTCTATGTACAACGACATGACGGTGAAAGAGAACTTCCGTTTTTATGGTGGCGTTTACGGTTTAAGTGCTAAAGTAATCCGGGAAAGAACGGACTATTATCTTAAAAAACTCAACATGGAGAGTTACAAAGATATGTTGCTGAAAAATATTCCGTTGGGATGGAAGCAAAAACTGGCTTTTTCCGTTGCCAATTTGCACGAGCCGGATATCGTTTTTCTCGATGAACCTACCGGAGGAGTTGACCCCATTACACGACGTCAATTCTGGGAACTGATTTACGAAGCTTCCAACAAAGGCACCACGGTGTTTGTTACTACACACTACATGGACGAAGCGGAATACTGTAACCGGATTTGCATTATGTCTGAAGGCGAAATTAAAGCAATGGACACCCCGGCTGCTATGAAGAAAAGTTACGGGGCTCAGAATATGAACGAGGTTTTCTTAAAAATTGCAAGAAATGTGGAAGGGTAACAAAATGAAAATTAAGATGTATAAAAACGTGCGTCATTGCGATGAACCTGTGAGGGTTGTGGGTTTGCGTGAAGAAGCAATCTCTTATCTCACCAAAGTATTTCAATTATGAGATTGCTTCGTCGTTCCTCCTCGCAAGGACGAAAGTATATATACTTGATTTTATGTTCAATAACAAGAGTGACGAATTAAATAAATGATACGATTTTAGAAAAAATTTATTTGAATTGAAACAACAACATAAAAAACAACAGTAGCCATGTGGACATTTGTTAAAAAGGAATTTCTTCACATTTTCAGGGATTACCGGTCCATGGCTATCCTTTTCGGAATGCCGCTGGCTCAGGTGCTGCTTTTTGGATTTGCCATTACCAACGACATAAACAACGCACACATCGCAGTGCTGGACAATTCGCACGATGTGGTTACGCGTGCCATCACCCAGAAAATACTATCTTCTAATTATTTTATTTTAGATCGCTATCTAAAAACAGATAAAGAGATCAAACCTGCATTTCGCAAAGGCGAAATCAAAGAAGTGGTGGTATTTGAACACAATTTTGCCCAAAAACTGAAATCGGAAGGCGTGGCCCACATCCAGTTGATCCAGGATGCTACTGATCCTAACATGGCAAACATTCTGAATTCGTATTCAACAGGAATCATCAACACTTATGTCAAAGAAAAACTGCTTCCAATAAAAAATCAGCCGATGACCATCAATGTTATCAGTAAAATGATGTATAACCCTGAATTAAAGAGTGTTTATATGTTCATCCCAGGGATCATTACCGTTATTTTAATGCTGGTTTCTGCAATGATGACCTCTATTTCCATCACCCGTGAAAAGGAGCTGGGTACCATGGAAGCATTGTTGGTCTCGCCTATCAAACCGCTTTATATCATTATAGGGAAGGTGATTCCTTATGCTGTACTCTCATTTGTGAGCCTTATTTCCATTTTGCTGTTGGCCAGATTTGTTTTCGCAATGCCCGTCATGGGAAGTGTGGCACTGCTGTTGGGAGAAAGTATCTTGTTTTTGTTCATGTCATTATCGTTGGGAATATTAATTTCCACCGTTGCCAAATCACAACAGCAGGCTATGATGATGTCCATGTTTGCACTTATGTTACCTACCATTCTGTTGTCGGGCTTTATCTTCCCCATCGCTAACATGCCGGTTGTATTGCGGGTTATCAGCGATTTCATGCCCGGAAAATGGTTCATTATCATCATTAAAAATATCATGCTGAAAGGAACCGGAATCGCTTATTTCTGGAAGGAAACACTTATCATTTTTACCATGACCCTGTTGTTTTTGGGCATCAGTATTAAGAAATTTAATATCCGGTTGGAGTAAATTAACGAATATGTTTAAAAATTAAAATGAATTCAAAAAGTTTTGACATCCTTACGCACCCCCAACCCCTAAAGGGGCGTGCCTCCGCACTTTTCCCGGATTATAAACCGGGAATGTAAGAGAAGGGTTCCCCCTTTAGGGGGGAGGGGGTAAAGAGGCCATTTTGAATTCTATAAGGTACTAAGAGACATTAAATTGAATTGAAAAATATTGAGTTTTGAGAACCATCAGATATATATTACAAAAAGAGTTCACCCAGATCTTTCGTGACAAATCGATGTTACCTATCATCTTTATTGTCCCAATTGTGCAGTTACTGGTTTTGTCTTATACGGCTACTTTCGAAATCAAAAACATCCGGCTGGTAGTAGTTGATCATGATCATTCAACAGAATCGCGTGAGTTAATCAACAAATTCTCGGGGTCCAAATTTTTTGTCTATGAAGGAGAAAGGCCTTCAGATGAAGCGGCACAAGAGGAGCTTAAGAAAGGCGACGTGGATCAGATTATTGTTTTTGAGCCTCACTTTGAGGAAAGATTGTCGCAGGAAAAGAAGGCTTCCATTCATATCATCACCGACGCAATCAACGGCAGTGCTGCCAGTCTGATGAATGCATACGCGGTTTCTATTATTAATGGGTTCAATCAAAACATCCTGATTCAAAAATATCCGCTTCATTACAAAGGGATGCCTATCCAGACACGTTCCCTGTTCTGGTACAACCCCGAACTTAATTATTTTACTTACATGGTTCCGGGAATTCTGGTACTACTCATTACGCTGATAGCGATGTTCCTGTCTTCGATGAATATTGTGAAAGAAAAAGAACTTGGAACCATTGAACAGTTGAATGTCACACCCATTACCAAAATGGAATTCATTATCGGGAAACTCGTCCCTTTCTGGATTATTGCTATGGTTGATTTAACCATTGGACTGCTGATAGCACATTTCTGGTTCGGAATTACGATTGTGGGAAGTCCGCTGTTGCTACTATTTGTGGCGGCCACTTACCTAATCCTGATCCTCGGTTTCGGACTTTTTATTTCCACATTGGCCAACACCATGCAACAGGCTATGTTTATTTCATGGTTCGCACTGGTAATTTTTATTTTAATGAGCGGATTGTTTACGCCGCTGGAAAGTATGCCGATCTGGGCGCAGAAAATCGACCTGTTAAATCCAGTGGCCTATTTTATCAAAATCAACCGCATGATCATGTTGAAAGGAGCCTCTTTCAGTGATTTCAGGCTGGAATATTTTATTCTGGTTGGTTACGCGGGTGCGATGCTGATTTTCTCGACATTGAAATATAGCAAGACGCGGTAAAAAACGCCCTGTCAGGGTTTTGAACCCTGACAGGGCGTTTCAGCCTAATACACCTTTCAGGTCCAAGCCAACCTGAAAGGTGAAAAAACTTTACTTTTTAACAATGGTAATGCTGGGATATGTACCATATTCCCATTTCAGAATTCCATTGTACCAAACTTTTTTCAGGATAATGTCTCCATTTGATTTATCAATTGTTCCAACTATTGTATCAATATCTGTATTAGAAAGCTGTAACAAAGTTGTATCGTTTTCTGCCCTGAAACTATTCAAACCAATGCCTAAAACATATTCTCCTGTAGAATCTTGAAATATCTTAAGGCCCTTTGGATTATCCATTTTTCCATTATAATATTCTTCCTTCACTCCGTTTTCAAGATAGAATACATGCATATTAGCAATAGAATAATGGTTTGGCGTGGCTGAATCCAGTAAATTATTGCCCAGGTTGTCCTTATATGCAACATTAATGCCAACAGCAACAATTGGTTCAGGTTTATTAACTTTTTTACAACTTCCTATTATTAATAGCAAAACAGAGATGACAAGTACTATTATTGACTTTTTCATGATTTTTGTCTTTAATTATATTTATCAATTTCATAACTGTCCTATGGATATATGTTATACACCATATCATCAGCATACTGATAAGTAACTCCTAAATCTGGAATATTCCAATTATTATAGGCATACCAACCATTATAATTATTATAAGATTGCCCCCATCCCCAATTCATGTGAAACTCTAATGATTCGTATGTAGTATATTGTGTATCAATATATCCGTCGCAAACCCATTCGTGGCAATGAGTATATTTATAGGGGATTCCTAAAATTGTCAGCTCGTTATTACATCCTCCCAATAAAACAGGTTCCCCAAGGTTCAAATTAGACACAACCGTATTATAACTTGAAATACCGAAAACAGAATAAGTAGCAGAACTATATTGAAACGTACCCTTTAACGCACCACTTATAGCTGTAGTTTTTGCACCTGAACCTCCTGCGGACTCACCACCCCAATTCATGCCGACAGCTTTTCCAATATTATACATTAATATTGCTGTTTATGTTACGTGCAATTTTGCTCGCGTCTTGAGAAGTTACAAGATTCTTTATTTCGATATTGTTGCTTAAGGTTTTATTAGCCTTTTTACAGGACTGAATAAACAACAATGTTATTCCAAAAGGGATAATGAATAAAAATAAAAAATAATATTTTTTCATAATTGTTTAATTTTTAGGTTTATAATCGTTAATTTAATTTCAATTTGTTTTGTGTAACATAAAATGGATTTAAGTTTTTAATGTCACGCGTTCAGAAACCTAAGCCAGTACAGAAATTGAAAAGTACTTATTTCAATAAGGTTTATAACTTCAATAGGTAGTTTATTGAATGTTACATTATTGTAATCTAATATTTTTATGGAACCTCTCCCGCTATGGAGCATGTTTGGATATAACAAAAAAGAATAACATCAGGTTTTCAGGTTAACTAACTGACTTCAAATATACTGTATAAGTCATTAAAAGTCAAGTTAATTTTCGCCTTTCTATGTCGTGCGTCAGAAAACGCACAGACCAGATGGTTGAAATACAAACAGGCTACCTCATCTCCACTTTTGCCAGGAAAGTCATTTTGTCTTCGCCGGTTTTAAACCCACGGATCACACCGGGTTCTTCCGTTGATTTCCCGATGGAAATATTTTCACCCAGCATGCATTCATGGTAATAATTGAAAAACACAAAGGAAACATTGTTGGTGCCGAACTGCTCATAGACCGCATCAGACAGCCAGTCAAAATACTTCACGGCATTGGCATGACCGTTCATATCTATATGAGAATAATGGATTTTCAGGGAAAAGATCTCTTTAAAATCCATTTTGGGGTTGATCTTTGGGAAAGGAAAAACCAGGTTTGGCTGGTTCACATGATGGTTTTCGATAAACTGAAGGCCTTCCATACGCTGCGGCCTTCGGGTCTTCAGGTTGATGACCGACCATTCGGAAGTAGCCTGGCACAGCACTTCTTTGTCTTTTCCAACCACTTTAAACTCACGAAATGCCGTCAGAGCCTTTACCTGACTGGGCCAGGTGAACACGCTGATTTTCTCCTGCCAGCTCGGTAGCCTGTCAATTTTCAGATTGATTCGCAACAGCACCCACGACAGATCTTCCTTGCTTGTATCTGTAAAACCAAAGCCCATCGCTTCAGCATGGTTCGTAGCTCCCTGCAATAAAATGCGCATCAGCGCCGACAAAGTCATCCGGTTGTCCATGCTTACCGATTCCCAGTCCACAATAAAATCTTCCTGCCAGATATATTTCTCTTTCTTTTCCATAAATGGTGATTTTTAAAGTTACAAGGTTCCAGAAAGTGCATGGGCCTCCGCAATAATTCTGGGTATTTTGTTTTTACTGATGCCGACCTCTTCAAGCAGGTCTCTTTTAGTGCTTACATCGCGGCACAGCACCAGCCCTTTTTCGAGTAATTTTATTTTTTCTGGTTTGGTCAGCGACCCCAGGCTGGTAATGGGATGATAACCTGAACGATCAATCCAGTCTTTCAAGCTTCCCGAACGTGGATAATCCCACGAAACCAGCTTCAAACCCACACACTCGCCATATTGTGTTGCGTCTACAGAAAACCGCGTGTTTGTTACGATCATCCCCTGGTATTTCATTTCCGGATCGTTGGAAGCAGCAGCCCACGCTTTGGAAACATCCTGGAAACGGGAGTGGATGTAAAGCGCCACTTTCACATCACTTTTAATGGATATATCCGTGTGATATTTGCATTCTATCATAGTCTGTACTTTGTCTTTCAAAGCCACCACATCCACTTCGTGAGAAACACAGGCTCCCTGAATGATGACATTCACCGTAGCTTGATAGCCTTGTGATTCTAACAATTTTCCAACGAATTTTTCAAATGGATAACCTGAAGGGCCCAGTTCCATCATTGCTTTCTTAAGACGGTAGCGTCCGGCGCTGTGGTGTGATCTTTTTTTCAGGGATTTGTATGCTGTCTGAAAAATTTTATGGGTATCGATACCATCATACAAAACGCCATGGACAGCTTGGATGGCCTCTTCCAGATCACCCGGTTTGGCACCTGAACGAATCAGTGCCCGTCTAAGCTTTTCTTCTTCAAAGGGAGCTAAATCTCCGTTTCTCTTGGTAATACGAATTGAATTGTCGCTCATATCCTGTTTTTTAACCCGGTAAAATTACAAATTATAGGATGCATGGTGGAAAGGAAGTCAGCAAAAAGCGTCTCTTCTTTTTTGTACTTTTGCACGTTTAGAAGCTTTGGAATTCCCTTTACGGAAATCTGTTTTTCAGAATTATTTCTAAATATTATCAACCGAAACAATGGGACTCCTTTCGCTGAAACAATGAAAACGTCAGGTACTTATGAATGGATTGGACATAAAAGAATTTCTTGATCAGGATCAAAAGAAAGATTTGCTGCGTTTGTTAACTGCCGGCTCTGTGGATGACGGAAAATCCACTCTGATCGGAAGGTTGTTGTTCGACAGTAAAAAATTGTATGAGGATCGTCTTACAGCACTGCACCGCGACAGTAAACGCATTGGCCATGCCGGGGACGACATCGATTATGCTTTACTGCTTGACGGACTGAAAGCAGAAAGGGAACAGGGAATCACCATAGATGTGGCCTATCAGTATTTTTCTACGGAAAAAAGGAAATTCATCATAGCTGATACCCCGGGACACGAACAATATACCCGGAACATGATTACCGGAGGTTCCACGGCCAACCTCGCCATTCTCCTTGTCGATGCGCGAAAAGGAATCATCACGCAAACAAAAAGACATACGTTTCTGGTTTCCCTTTTGGGAATAAGACATATAGTTCTGGCCGTGAATAAGATGGACCTGGTAGATTATAAACAGGAAGTTTTTGATTCAATTATATCGGATTATAAAGATTTCATCACACAGTTGGACGTACCGGATGTGACTTTCATTCCGTTATCTGCTTTAAAAGGAGATAATGTGGTAGAACCGACTCAAAAAATGTCCTGGTATCATGGAAAAAGTATGCTTGAATTTCTGGAGACTGTCCACGTGGGTAGTGACAGGAACTTTGAAGATTTCCGTTTCCCGGTGCAATATGTAGTGCGTCCTGACCTGAAGTACCGTGGCTTTTCCGGTGCTGTGGCCTCTGGCATTATCCGTAAAGGCGACAAAATCAAGGTCCTTCCTTCCGGAAAAACCTCTCAGGTTAAGTCCATTACCACTTACGACGGAGATCTGGATTATGCCTTTCCTCCGCAAAGTATCAGTCTGACACTGGAAGACGAAATTGATATTTCCCGTGGAAACATGTTAGTACATCCTGACAACCAGCCGCATGCAAGCCGGCATTTTGAATCTATGCTTGTGTGGATGGATGAAAAACCTATGGATCCGTATACTCACTTTTACATCAAGCACAATACCCACGGCAGTAAAGCAAAAATCGACCAGATTCGTTACAAAGTAGATGTAAACACACTGAATCACCAGGAAGTGGATCATTTCGAACTGAATGAAATTGGCCGGGTGATCATCACTACGGTAGAACCATTGTTTTTTGATGCCTACAAAGTAAATCATCAAACCGGTTCTTTCGTTTTGATCGATCCTGTGACGCACAATACTGTGGCTGTAGGTATGATTCTTGACAAACAAGACAGCAACCTGTTGCCCACACGCATAACCGAAGATCAAAAACAAAAAATTGCTGGCGGCCACAGCCTGATTACAAAGGAGTTTCGCGAAAAGCAATATGGACAGAAAGGGGCAACAATCTGGATTACCGGATTACACGGCAGTGGAAAAAACGAACTCGCTTTCCTGTTGGAAAAACACCTGATTGAATCGGGAGCCAAAATAGTTTTATTGGACGGAAAATCAATGCGCTCCGGCTTATCGCGTGAATTAGATCACAGCCTCCCAGATCGTGCTGAAAATCTGAGACGTGTTGCCCACATTGTAAAAGTTCTGAACGACCAGGGCATTTTGTGTATCTGCTCATTCACATCACCGGATAAAAATTTACGCCAACAGGTTTCAGAAATTATAGGTCCGGAGCGGTTCCACACGATTTACATGGATGCCGATTTAAATTATTGTCGCGAGCATGTTGATGATGACCTCTACGAAAGATTCGATGCGAACGAAGCAAAAAACATCCCTGGATTGGATATTTCCTATGATATTCCTGAAAATCCCATTCTGAAATTAAAACCACAGCATAATGCTGAAAATGTGGAAAAAGTGTTGCAATACCTGCTGAAGAAAAAAATCTTTCCCTTAGGTTAAAAATGGATGTACAACAACATTTTGTAAGAAACGCAAGGCCAGAAGAATTTGAAAAAGCCGGTAAACTGTTGGTAAGAGTCTATTCCCAACTGGAAGGATTTCCAAAGCCATCTGAAATGCCTGATTATTACAAAATGCTGGCAAATGTAGGGTTGCTGACTCAAAATCCGGAAACGGAACTTCTGGTAGCAGTCTCTTTTTTAGGAGAAATTGCAGGAGCTGTGGTTTACATTGGTGATATGAAATACTATGGTTCGGGCGGCACCGCTACACAGGAGAAAAATGCTTCCGGATTCAGGTTGCTGGGGGTGGATGAGGCTACCCGCGGACACGGTGTGGGACGTCTTCTGATTAACGAATGTATGCGCAAAGCCAGGGAAGCTAAGCAAAAGCAGGTCATTATCCATACGACCAGATCCATGCAGACTGCATGGAAAATCTATGAGAATATGGGTTTTAAAAGATCCGCTGATCTGGACTTTCTACAGGGAAATCTTGAGGTGTTCGGGTTCCGGTTTATGTTATAAATAAAATCTTGCGCAAGTATCCACTTGCACCACATTTTCTATTTTATAAAATTCCATTTGGCGCCATCCTTCGTATCCTTGATTTCGATATTCAGCTTGGCCAGTTCATCCCGGATTTTATCCGAAGTGGCATAATCCTTTCTCGCTTTGGCTTCGCCACGGATGGTCAGAATGGTATCCATCAGGTAATCGATGAGTTTGCTATCGTCTTTTTCCGGTTCATCTATAAGACCCAGGATATCGAAAAGCAATGTAGAGAAAAAGTCTTTAGTCAAATCAATATCATCCTGAGTAAGGCTTTCTTTTCCATCATTAACTAAATTGATCAACCTGGTTAGTTCAAACAGGTTGGCGATGACGATGGGAGTATTGAAGTCATCATCCATGGCTTCGTAGCATTTTTCTTCCAGTGATTTCACGTCTAAAGAAGAAGTCTGTGCCGGTTTTAATCCGGAAAGCAGACGGAAAGCATCAAACAGTTTGCGCATTCCTTTTTCAGCAGCTTTCAACGCATCTGTAGAAAAATCCAGTGTGCTGCGGTAATGCGCCTGCAAAATAAAGAACCTGATTACCATCGGCGGATAAGCGCGATCGAGTGCTTCATGAGTACCTGTGAAAAACTCATTCAAAGTAATGAAGTTGTTCAGCGATTTTCCCATCTTCTGCCCGTTGATGGTGATCATGTTGTTGTGCATCCAGTATTTCACGGGATCGTGGCCGGTAGCAGCATTGGACTGTGCAATTTCTGATTCATGATGTGGAAAAAGCAGATCCATACCTCCACCGTGGATATCAAAAGTCTCACCCAGGTATTTAGCCCCCATGGCCGAGCATTCCAGATGCCAGCCCGGATAACCTTCGCTCCATGGTGAAGGCCAGTGCATCACATGCGTGGGATCGGCTTTCTTCCAAAGGGCAAAATCGAAGGAATTTCTTTTTTCTTCCTGACCCGCTAGCTCCCGGGTATTCTGCATCAGCTCGTCAATCTTACGTCCTGACAATTTCCCGTAATGATGGGCCTTGTTGTACTTCTCCACATCAAAATAAAGCGAGCCTTCCGACTCATAAGCATAACCGTTTTCCAGGATCTTTTTGACAAGTTCGATCTGCTCGATGATGTGGCCCGAGGCTGTCGGTTCAATACTGGGAGGTAGTGCGTTCAGCTGCTCCATATTCTTGTGATAGCGGTCGCTGAAATATTTCACTACTTCCATGGGTTCCAGCTTTTCCAGCTGGGCTTTTTTCTGCACCTTATCCTCTCCCTCATCAGCATCATCCACAAGGTGTCCCACATCCGTGATGTTGCGCACATAGCGAACTTTGTAACCCAGATGCTTCAGATAACGAAACACAATATCAAAGGTAATTCCCGGCCGTGCGTGCCCAAGATGAGCGTCGCCGTATACCGTAGGACCACAGACGTACATGCCTACATGGGGCGGATTGATGGGTTCGAAGACCTCTTTCTTTCTCGAAAGTGTATTATATATACTCAGGATGTGTTTCATAAACGATGCTTTGAGCTGCAAAATTAATGAATTGTGAGAAATGACATTATTGTGTCAAAACTTACTGATTTTAATTTTGATGTTTTGAAATCAATTTATTACCCGTTTTATTCCGTTTTTAAGGGTAGTAACATAAAAGTTTAAAAGCAAGCCTAGTTTATAATTTCCCAATTTTAAATAGGTAAGGACTTGTGCTGTATGAACATCATTAAGTGCTTCAACCGTCTTAATTTCCACAACAACTTTTTCATCAACAAGAAGGTCAATTCTGTAACCATGATCAAGTTTAACATCTTTGTAAACAATGGGCATGGGTTTTTCCTTTTGAACCTTCAGTCCGACTTGCTTCAATTCATAGAGAAGACATTCCTGATAGGCCGATTCCAGAAGTCCTGGCCCAGTTGTTTGTGCACTTCAATGGCACAGCCAATAATTTTTTTGGATAACTCATTTTCGATCATAATGGTTGGTTTTTTTGATTATTCTTTCCAACAAAGGGCCTCATAGCCATGACACAAAGGAACACGGAGAAGACACAAAAAACCCAAAGCTAGAAAATAAAAAGTAACAACGAACTGCTTACTATGAAACAGAACATTGGTTTTATCATGCTAATTTCTCTGTAAGACTTTGTGCATCCTTTGTGAAACTCTGTGGTACATTTTTCCCTTTCAGAAGCTATTACACAAAGGGCCACGGAGAAGACACAAAAAACCCAAAGTTAGAAAAAAAGAAAAAATAAACCTCTTACTATGAAACAGAACGTTGGTTTTATCATACTAATTTCTCTGTGAGACTTTGTGCATCCTTTGTGAAACTCTGTGGTACATCTTTCCCTTTCAGAAGCTATTACACAAAGGGCCACGGAGAAGACACAAAAAACCCAAAGCTAGAAAATAAAAAGTAACAACGAACTGCTTACTATGCAACAGAACATTGGTTTTATCATGCTAATTTCTCTGTGAGACTTTGTGCCTCCTTTGTGAAACTCTGTGGTACATTTCCTTCCCGTTCAGAAGCTGTTACACAAAGGAACATTAAGAACATCAAAGTTAAGAAAATGGGGAAAGAAAAACCTTTCCTTTGAACCATGGCCGTTTGTCTTTCAGGGATTCATCTCTGTTGTAAAACTTCCAATAAGAAATTTCAAAATCATTCTTAATTATCACAGTTGGATTACAAATGGATTCTGTATTTTTGCGGCCTAAAACAACCAAAAATATCATAATAAATGGACAATATTCTGGTAATTGGATGTTCGGGACAGATCGGTTCCGAACTGGTTATGGCACTCAGAAAAGTTTACGGTAACGAACACGTTTTTGCGACCGACATTAAAGAGCCAACCAATGAAATACATGAGAGCGGCCCCTTTCAAATCCTGGATGTATTAGATTTTAAAAACCTGTTGCATTTCCTGGTAAGGTACAACATCACCCAGGTATATAATTTAGCAGCAGTTCTGTCCGGCAATGCCGAGAAAATCCCGTTGCAGGCCTGGGACATCAACATGAAATCGCTGATGAATACACTGGAAGCTGCTCGTCAGTCAGATGCAAAAAAAGTATTTTGGCCCAGCTCCATCGCCGTTTTCGGCCCTACGACACCCCGTCACGACACACCACAGATGACGGTAATGGAACCCAACACAGTGTACGGAATTTCCAAACTGGCCGGAGAACGCTGGGGAGAATATTACAACAAAAAATACGATATTGATTTCCGGAGTGTTCGTTATCCAGGACTCATCAGTTATAAAACCGAGCCGGGTGGCGGCACCACTGATTATGCTGTGGAGATATTTTATGATGCCATCCGCAAGGGCAGCTACGAATGTTTCCTGAGTTCAAAAACCGCATTACCCATGATGTTTATGGAAGATGCCATTACCAACACCATCCGGTTGATGCAAGCAGATGGAGACAAGCTTTCCTTGCGCTCTTCGTATAATATGGCAGGTATTTCTTTCGACCCGGAACAACTGACTAATGCCATCAGAAAGTATATGCCGGATTTCGAAATCACTTACAAGCCCGACTTTCGCCAGGCAATTGCTGACAGCTGGCCGGCCTGCATAGACGACAGTGTTGCCCAAAAAGACTGGGGTTTGAAAACCACCTACGACCTGGACAAAATGACGCGCATCATGCTGGAAAAAATCGGAGAAAAATTAGCCGTTTAATTACTCCTGGTTTTCTCTTTTACTATGACTTTATAATCCTCGCTTTTGGGGAGAGAAAGGAAATGCTCCGTGATTTCACGGGGCGGTTCCTTTATTTTTCTGGTTTTTAAATCAATCCAGGCGCCTTCCACCTTGATGACAGCCGACAGTTTGTTACCGTTTTTATACAAATGATGAAGCATATTCCAGAACCTGCCGTCTTCTGAAAGGCCAAGCAATTCCACGTCAACTCTGAGCTTTTCGCCTTGACGTATTTCCCTGAGGAATTTGGTTTCTTCTGTCAGCAACACTGGTCCCAGATCCAGTTCCAGAAGCTTTTCCATGTTGTATCCTTTGGCTGTGAGCAGGGCAACCCTGACCTCAGCAGCATAATTGTTATAAGAAGTATGGCGCATGTGATTGTTGGGATCAAAATCGGCCCAGATGGGGTCAAAGGTCTTTTCAAAAATCATAATCTGTCTCTTTCTTTTCTTTTTAGAATATCACTTTGTCTTATGTAGTTTAGAATCTATCAGCTCTTCCTGCCTGATTTCTCCTTCATCTTAACCTGAGTTATAAAATCAGCATATCCGGCACTGATAGCCAATACAATTCCGTAGTAGCCATCCAGAAAACCCACTTTGAAGAAACAATTGGTCAGGAATTTTCCGAAAGGTTTAAAAAACATCTTAAAAAGATTCGCCTTTTTCCCACGGCGTATCATTTCTTCTGCTTTTAAATCAGAGTATTTATTCATCTGTTGAACATATTCATCGAAAGAATAATAGGAATAATGCAGTAAATCTCCTTTTAAGTGTCCAAGCTTAGCGTCCGGCTTTAGCACAACTCTTTCATGAACTTTGCTGTCATTCCAATTTCCGGCATTCCTGTTCCAAAACCGAAGTTGCCGGTCAGGATACCAGCCCCCGTGTTTAATCCATTTCCCGCAAAAATTGTTGATACGGTTACATTTGTAAGCGTCAAAAGCTTCATTTTCCCTGGCGGCCAGTAACGACTTCTTAAGTTCCTCCGAAAGCGCTTCATCCGCATCCAGCGAAAGAATCAAATCGAAAGAAGCCTGGCTGACTGCAAAATTCTTTTGCGAACCATAACCTTCAAACGGGTGCTGAAAAACTTTGGTTTTGTATTTCTCGCAAATCTCAACCGTTTTATCCTTCGAAAGGGAATCCACCACAATAATCTCATCAGCAACGCCCTGCAGAGACTGAAGGCATCTTTCAATATTACGCTCTTCATTAAAAGCAATGATGGTAGCTGAGATTTTCTTCATGACTGCCAAAATTAGAAAAAAAGGAATTCTGGAAATGCCTAAAGTCCGTAAAGTTCATAAAGTGCCTAAAGTTGAATTTGTTAATCGATACAAAACTTTAGGCACTTTAAGCACTTTAGTTCACTTGATGAACTTTATGAACTTCTTAAACCCTTTCCATCTCCACGGTAAAATGTCTCAAAATCGGCGCTTCTTTCAGGATACGCAATCCTTTGGTAATCTCTTTCCGGCGATCATAAACATTGATAATGGTAGCCGCAACATAATCCATATGGTTGTTGGTGTACACTCTTCTTGGGATAGCCAGACGCACCAGTTCAAGATCCGGGAAACGATTTTCGCGGGTTACAGGATCACGGTCCGCCATAATAGCTCCGATTTCCACGCCGCGTACACCGCCTTCCAGATATAGTTCCACCGCCAGTGTCTGGGCCGTAAAATGTTCTTTGGGTAAGTTGGGCAGAAACCTTTTGGCATCTACAAAAATAGCATGGCCACCATAAGGATACTGAATGGGAATTCCATATTCGCGCAACTGTTTGCCAAGATAAGCTACCTGCGAAATCCGGGTATGCAGATAATCGAATTCGGTACCATCGTAAAGGCCCTGTGCCAGCGCATTCATATCGCGTCCTGACATGCCACCATAAGTGATGAATCCTTCAAACAGTATATTAAACGTGGTGGCTTTTTCAAAGTCTTCCTTGTGGCGGAACCCAATGAAACCACCCATATTCACAATGGCGTCCTTCTTGCTGCTCATGGTCATCCCATCAGCATAGCTAAACATTTCGCGAACAATTTCCCGAATGCTTTTATCACGGTAACCTTCCTCCCGCATCTTTATGAAATACGCATTTTCAGCAAACCTCGCCGAATCAAAAAACACGGGGACATGGTATTTATCAGCCACCCGTCTTACGGCTTTCATATTGGCAAGAGAAACAGGTTGTCCCCCCGAAGAATTACAGGTAATGGTTACAATAATCAATGGAACCTGTTCGCGGGGATATTTTTTCAGAACTGTTTCAAGCTTATTTAAATCCACATTTCCTTTAAAAGGATGGTCCAGTTCCGTATGAAAAGCTTCGTCAATGGTACAATCAATGGCCGTAGCTTTCCTGAATTCAATATGTCCTTTAGTGGTATCGAAGTGCGAGTTTCCGGGAACAACATCTCCTTCTTTAACCAGTGCTGAAAACAGCACATTTTCTGCTGCCCGGCCCTGATGGGTAGGTAAAAAATATTCAAAACCAGTGATATCGCGGATGGCGTCTTTCAGCTTGTAATAGGATGAAGCACCGGCATAACTTTCGTCACCCAGCATCATGGCCGACCATTGTTTGTCGCTCATGGCTCCGGTTCCGGAGTCGGTTAGCAGGTCGATATAAACCTGATCGCTGTGAAGGTTAAACAAATTGTAATGTGCGTTCTTTATCCATTCTGACCTCTCTTCCCGGGTACTACGACGAATGTTCTCAACGACTTTCATTTTGTATGATTCTGCAAAAGGCAATTCCATGACAATAATTTTAGAAGTAAAAAAGGAATTAATTAATCTGAAAAGGGTTTCTTTTTCAGATTAGCAGAAACGGTCTCTCTCTTTGATGTTGAGAAAAGTCATTTTAGGATATGTATCGAGTAAGGCAAGCATGATCAAAATAAGCTGATGTGCAAAAATAACAAATTTTTCGTCAGGGAAAAATCATCAGACTGCCACCGTCGAACAACAGTCCCTGATAAAGTTCTATGATTTCATATCCCGCTTTGGTCAGAACTTCTCCCAATGTATCCCCTTCAGGATAGAATTTCAGTGCTCCCAACAGGTAAGCTTTGTCCTCAAACAAACCCATAGTACCCCCAAGAAAGCCATATTTAAAACCCGGCAGTAAAATTCCTTTGGGAGAAAAATAATCGATTTTAACTTCAGTGTTTTTCAGCGTTCTGTATATCCCTGCATCGGAAGTAATGAAAGCGCCGTTTTTCATCGGCACCATGCTGCAGCGGGCATAACCCTGACTGATAAAAATCCGCATCCTGTTGTTAAAAACCCTTTTCAGGCTTTCATCCGAGATGTGAATATTGTGGATCAGATAGTCGTCTGAAACGGAAGCATTATATCGTGCTGTTTCGGGATATTTACTTCCAACGGGTAGCGTTCCCTTTTCAAAATGAATATTATGCTCTTTCAGTATTTGAAGATATTTTGCCGGAGTGTTGGGTGCCGCAACCAGAAGGTCACCGGAGTAACAGAAAAATATATCGGGATGTCCGGAAATTGCTTCATAAGTAATTCCTGAAGTCTGAAAAGGCACAAAAGTTCCAAGCCTGGCAAGTTTTTCTTTTGCTATCTCAGGAATGCGAGCGTCTCCTACAAACAACATAATTACTTAATTTTGTCCATTACAAAAATACGAATTCGCAAATCAGGATTGTATTTAATTACAAAAGAAAGATTTAATAATTTTAAGATCATATCATGAAAAATAACAGATGGAGGCTGGACGGGAAAACCGCGCTGGTAACAGGAAGCACGAAGGGGATTGGAAAAGCAATAGCAGAAGAACTGGCCGGGCTGGGAGCAGAAGTTTATATCATCTCACGGCATCAGAATGAAATTGATGACCAGTTAAATTCCATGACTAAAAAAGGATTTTCCGCCAAAGGCTTCCGGGCAGACGTAAGCCTCCCCGGTGACAGGGAAAAACTGGTTTCTTTTGTAAAAGAAACCAGCGGAAAGCTGGATATTCTGGTTAACAATGTAGGCACCAACATCCGTAAAAAATCTGTTGAATACAGTGAAGAAGAGTTCGACCATATTTTCAATACCAATCTGCGTTCCAACTTCTTTCTTTCACAGCTGTTTTATCCCTTGCTGAAAGAATCTACGGAAGCTGCTGTTGTGAGTGTGTTGTCCGTGGCTGGACTGACGCATCTGCGATCCGGGTCCCCATACGGGATGACCAAGGCCGCCCTGGTACAGCTGACGAAGAACCTGGCAGCAGAATGGGCTGACAGCCAGATACGGGTAAATGCAGTGGCTCCCTGGTATACCAAAACACCGCTTGTAGAAGCCCTGCTTCAAAACAAACAATACCTGCAGGATATTCTGGACCGCACCCCCATGAAGCGCGTTGCAGAGCCTGAAGAAGTCTCTTCGGCTGTCACTTTCCTTTGCCTGCCGGCAGCTTCTTACATCACCGGACAATGTCTGGCAGTAGATGGTGGTTTCACTATTTATGGCTTCTAGATATATGTTCTGAAATCATTGCTTTCTTTGAAGCAGAAATAGTCAGAATTATGATATTTTTTGTTAAAAGTGTCGTATCTGACTCTAAATAATTAGTTTTGCAATTCTCAAATCATTTAATAAATCGAAAAAATCATGCGAAAACTATTTTTTTCAATTGGAATTTTTACCCTGGCAGTGATGTTTCTGGCATCTTGTTCAAATTCAAACCAGAAAAAAAATGCAAACGGCTTTAGCGTCGCCATCGATATTAATGGTCTGACGCCTGAAACCAACATTGTTTTACAAAAACGTGTTAATGGTGATTGGGTTAAACTAGACTCTACTACCCTCAAGGATGGTAAAGGAACTATTACCGGAGAAGTTAAAGGTCCTGAACTGTATTATCTCACCATTCCAAAATTCAATGTTTATATCCCAATGTGGGTAGAAAACAGTGACATTACTGTAACTGCAGGAATCAATTCATTAAGAAATCCTGTTATTAAAGGTTCAAAAGCCCAGGATTCTTATCAGGCCTATATGGATTCTACCAAACATTTCAGAGATAGCGAAATGCAACTGGAGCAGGACTATACCCGTGCCCGTATTGCAAAGCAGGATAACGAAATGAAAAAAGCTGAAAGTGACTACGACCATATAGAAAATCAAAGAATCAATTATATGGTGGGTTATGTCATGCGTCATAATAGCAGTGTGATATCTCCTTATCTTGTTATGCGTAATTCTTTTGCTCTTTCATTGGGACAAATGGATTCGGTAACCAATAGTTTCGATACCACCCTTGCAAATAATGAATATGTGGTATTATTAAAATCCCGCGTAGCTGTTTTGAAACGTGTAGCTCCCGGACAGCATTTTACCGATTTCACATTGGATGATACCACCGGAAAACCAGTGTCACTTGCATCTGTGGTGAAAGATCACAAATATACACTGGTTGATTTCTGGGCTTCATGGTGCGGACCCTGCCGTGCAGAAAATCCCAATGTGGTAGCTGCTTATAAGAAATTCCACAAAAAAGGATTCACTGTATTCGGCGTATCTTTCGACCGCGATCATGACAGCTGGGTTCGTGCCATTAAAACAGACGGCCTCGACTGGACACAGGTTTCTGATTTGAAATTCTGGCAGTCAGCTGCAGGTAAATTGTACGGTGTGGAATCTATTCCTCACAACGTTTTGATTAATGAACAAGGAACTATTATTGCTCAGGATCTGAGAGGACAAGCCCTCCAGGACAAACTGAAAACTTTGCTGAAATAGTTCTAAGCTTAAGATAATTAAACCCGGACAAATAAATTGTCCGGGTTTTTTATTTTTTAAAATTGAAGAAATCTAACTTCAGCTTTTCTGATTAAACCGACAAAAATTCAGAAAAAAGCATTCTTAACTCCCTGTCCGGAAACATGAAAACATCCGCAGACATTACCAAACTCTGGGTTTTGAGATATTTCAGATGAATAATTTCAATCTTTCTGTGAAACTTAATTATCTCATAATCCAATTATTTATCTATATTAGTCCCCTGAAATGGACATGACTTTAAATTATCAAAACCCCTTGTATTATCCATATCTGAAAGGAGAGCTTCTATTGCAGAAAAAGGATTTTTACAATTAAAATCATTGTTATTATAATGAAACACGGCGTACTCAAAAGAATAAGCTTTCAACTCCTTGTTGTACTGGCAGGAGTTACTTTTACTTTACCGGCTCATGCTCAGGACTGGTTAAAAAACCTCCCCCAGAATAAGGTAAAGAACCATACTTTAACTCTCAGAGATTACCAGGCAGCTTTTATGGAACACTGGAATGAATATGCACTGAAAGAAAAAAAAGCCAAAGAAGAGAATGAATTACTCGATGAGAACTATGAAAAATTCAAACGCTGGGAGTGGTACTGGGAAACCCGTGTAGATTTTAAAACAGGTACTTTCCCTACCGTAACTGCCTATGATGTATATAAACAATATCTTCAGACACATCCAAGAACAAAAGCAGAAACCGCCAATGCATGGACCAGTATCGGACCCAGCAAAACATTGGGCGGTTATGCCGGACTGGGGCGTATCAATTGTGTAGCTTTTAGCCCTGTTGATACCAATACCCTGTATGTAGGCTCCGCCTCTGGTGGTATATGGAAGACTACCAACCTCGGAGCTACCTGGACTCCCACCGGTGATTTTAACAATGCACTGGGTGTTGCAGGACTTGTAGTTGTGAACACAGGTGGTCAGGATATTGTGTATCTGGCAACCGGCGACAAGGACCACTACGATACTTATTCCGTGGGAGTGCTTAAATCTACCGACGGGGGAAACACCTGGAATAAAACCGGCCTGACCTGGAGAACCAGTCAACACGGGATGGTTTACAAGCTGCTGCTTGATCCTAACAACAACAATACCTTGTATGCTGCCAGTAATGGCGGACTCTTCAAAACCACCGACGGTGCCAACACCTGGACCCGGATCAATACATTGATATTCAGAGATATAGAATTTCAACCCGGTTCCAGCAGCAGGATGATTGCTTCCACCAATTCCGGGGGGATTTATTACAGCAAAGACGCAGGAGCACACTGGACTCAATCCGTGAATCTTTCTTCTGAAGGAAGAACAGAACTGGCAGTAACTCCTGACAGTAATAATGTGGTATATGCAGTGATGTCAAATGCCAGTAATTATGGTCTTTATGGAATTTATAAATCTGTTGATACAGGCGTAAATTTTAAACAGATCCCTGATACCCTGAATCTTCTGGGTTGGAATTGCAAAGGTGATGACACCGGCGGACAAGGATGGTATGATCTCACTATTGCCGCAGATCCGGATAGTGCCAGTAAAGTATTTGTAGGAGGTGTCAACGATTGGTATACCCAGGATGGAGGTAAGTCATGGCACCTGAGCAATCACTGGTCAAGCAACTGTAGCGGAGAGACTCAGATCGTCCATGCCGATAAACACGATATTGTTTTCCAAAAAGCAACTCATGCTCTTTTTGAATGCAATGATGGCGGAATTTACAAAAGTAATGACGGATTAAACTGGAAAAATATAGGTAATGGACTTGTTACCAGTCAGATATACCGGATTGGACTCTCCAAGACAGTGGCTGGCGAAGTGGTAGCCGGACTACAGGATAACGGTACAAAGCTTTTATATGGAGGCAACTGGAGAGATGTTTATGGCGGTGACGGACTGGACTGTCTGATTGATTATACCAACGATAGTATTCAATACGGGGAAGCACCAAATGGAAGTCTTGTAAGAACCAAAAATCGTTGGAGTACTGCCACAGACATTACATCAGGGTTGCCAAGCAGCGGAGCCTGGCTTACTCCGTTCGTCATAGACCCGGTAAATCACAAAACGCTCTTTACGGGATTCAGTGATGTGTATAAGACCACAAACCAGGGAGATAGCTGGACAAAAGTAAGCAACTTCCAAAGCACCTCTACCATTCGTTCCATGGCCATTGCTCCTTCCAACCATCTGTATGTTTATGCCGCCACGCAAACCAAACTGTATCAAAGCCAGGATGGTGGAAATTCCTGGAAAGACATCACAGGTTCATTACCGGTTGATTTAGCAAGTATTACAAACATTGCTGTAAACTACACACAACCCGGAACGGTTTGGGTAACTTTTGGAGGGTATAACAATATAGGCGTATATGAAACGCAAAACAGCGGTGTCAGTTGGAATGATATATCAGATGGATTGCCTGCCATTCCCATAGATTGTATAGTCCAGAATAAATTGAAAGACACAACTCAGATTTACGCAGGAACAGATGTGGGAGTTTTTGTAAGACAGGGTAACTCGCAGTGGGTTTCCTATATGGATCAGCTACCCAATGTTGTAGTAAACGATCTCGAAATTCAATATGACAATAACGGGAGTGGAAAGCTGTATGCTGGGACATTTGGCCGCGGGTTGTGGAATGCAGACCTGTTTAGCGGGTATATTGCCCCGGTCACAGCAGCCAATTTTGAAGCAGACGCCACTAGTCCGCTGGTGGGTGATACTGTGCGGTTTACCGATCTCTCTAACAACAGTCCTACTTCCTGGAAATGGCATTTTGTCCCGGCCACTGTCACTTATCTGTCTAACACTGACAGCACATCAGAAAACCCTGTTGTAAAATTTAATGCGGCTGGTTATTATTCAGTTACACTGGCATCTACAGGATCAACTACACTTACCAAAACCATTTCTTCCTATATACTGGCAGAAGATCGATTCAAGGTTACAGTTACCGCAAACCGCACAGAAGTTTGTAAAGGCGATACTACTCAGCTTTTTGCCAGTGTATCAGGAGGTTCAGGCAATTATAAATTCTCATGGAGTTCTAAACCATTGGGATTTAGCTCTTCAACACAAAATCCTGTGATTACACCGGCCAATGACACTACATCTTACACTGTGGCTGTGCTCGACGGGAACAATTCCACTATCGGAAGTATTATTATCTACCGTGTTACATGCACAGGAATCAGTAATAACGAGGCCGTTACGGGGAGGGTGGAAGTCTTCCCTAACCCGAGTAACGGACTCTTTACGGTTTCCGCTGAGAAAACCATTGAGAATGTTGAATTATTGAACCAAAACGGGGTAACGGTATATTCTGAAAACGTGAATGCAAAGAAAGCTATGCTGAACATCCGGTTACCACGCGGCATGTATTTCGTGAAAGTGACCCTCGCAGGAGAAAACCAGGCACAGCTGATCTCTTTGCTGAAACTCCTTATCTGGTAGAGGAGTTCATAAAGTGCGCTGAAGTGCCTAAAGTCCGTAAAGTTATTCGTTAACTTATCTAAAAAACTTTAGGCACTCAAGTTCACTTTCGCTCGCCCAGGGAATCTTTTGAATCTTGGTTCTTTAAACTTTAGCCTTTGAATTTGTCCCTCTCCGTTCCTATGTCCCATTGTCCCTTTTGGGGCTATTGGCTGTTAGCGTTGGCATTGGCTTGATTCCGTTTCCAACCCGGAACCTACAACTTAAGGCACTTTAGTGCATTTTAGTTCACTTTCGCTCGCCCAGGGAATCTTTTGAATCTTGGTTCTTTAAACTTTAGCCTTTGAATTTGTCCCTCTCCGTCCCTATGTCCCATTGTCCCTTTTGGGGCTGTTGGCTGTTAGCGTTGGCATTGGCTTGGTTCCGTTTCCCAACCAGAACCAACAACTTAAGGCACTCTAGTGCACTTTAGATCACTTTAGGCACTCATTAGGAAACTAACTCTTCCGCACAATGGTGAATTCGATGATCTGTTCCAGGGCTTCCCGGGCTTCATTTTCGGGAAATTCATGCAGCAGGTCGATGGCTTTGGTTTTGTATTCATCCATCTTCTTCCGGCAATAATCAATCCCACCCGACTGGTAAACGGCATCCCTGATAACCCGTAATGTTTCGGGATCTTTGTTTTTCTTTTTGATGAGATGCATGAGTTTCTGCTTCTCAGAATGATTGGATTGATCCAGCAAATAAATCAGCGGAAGGGTGACTTTCTTTTCTTTCAAATCGGTACCGGTGGGTTTTCCGGTTACAGAGGTTTTTTCATAATCCAGCAAATCATCCATAATCTGGAACGCGATACCGGTATACTCTCCGACATTCCACAATTTCTCTATCTGCTCCTTATCCTTTATGGTGGAATAAGCACCTGTGGCAAAGCAAGACCCCAGCAGTGAAGCCGTTTTTTTCCGGATCACCTCAAAATACACTTCCTCGCTTACATCCAGCTTACGGGCTTTCTCAAGTTGCAGCAATTCCCCTTCGCTCATATCACGGGTAGCTTTGGAAACATATTCCAGCAGATTATAATCCTGATTCTCCACCGCAAGCAACAACCCTTTGGCTAACAAATAATCGCCTGAAAGAACCGCAATCTTATTCCGCCAAAGGGCATTCACCGAAAACAGTCCCCTGCGCTTGTAGGAATCATCCACCACATCATCATGAACCAATGTAGCAGTATGCATCAACTCCACAATGGTGGCCCCACGATAAGTGGAGAGATTGATTTCTCCAACCAGTTTAGCACTGTAAAGTACGATTAACGGACGGATTTCTTTCCCCTTGGTTTTCAGAATATACTGCATGATGATGTCCAGCAACGGGACTTTGGAACGTACCGTATCCCGAAAAACCTTTTGGTAGGCTTTGACATCCTGCTCGATAGGCTTCTTTATGGTATTAAGATCTTTCATAGTTCCGGCAGGCGACAAATTTAGTTTTAATTTATTTAGGCAAAGCGGTATTTAAAAATTAGTTTTTCCTGAACGATCCACTGATTTTTATGATGATTCATTATGATCAGAAATCTTTTTGGTCAGTGGTGGATTTCCGTCCCGTCCCCTTGTCCCCTTGTCCCTTTGTCCCTCTCCTGGCTATTGGCTTGGTTCAACCAAAAACCTGAAAACTTTCAACGTAACCAACCACTTTAAAACTTGAATTTTAGACTTAATCCACCCCATATTCCCCTTGACAAATCTCCCATAAATTGTAATTTTGCTGAATCCACAGCCTGAACCTTACATAACGGCTGTGCCTGACTTTGCCCAAACAAATGTATTTCATGTATTATAACGTTATTGAATGATTTATGTCAATTGTTCAAATCAAAAAAGGCATTATAG
>JACZJI010000032.1 GCA_014860665.1 Bacteroidales bacterium
AACTAATAGTTATGGAGAATAATAAAATACAATTAGGAGGCTATCTATTTCTCACATACATTTGCCGCATTAAATCTGATGAGTGATTTGTTCCTTTATAACATTAAGACTACCTTTCGGCCTGATTTTAAATTATTGGACGAGACAAAATTCACTCAAAGAAAAAATAATAAATATAATTTTCTGATTTAAAATAGGATCAGAGATAAAAAGTAATTAAAAACAATAATTTAAACGAATCAAATATGGCAACAAGAAATTTTGCGGGAGTAGCAGTTGATGTGGATGAAGAAGGTTATTTAACAGATTCTGCACAGTGGACTGAAAAAATGGCTGCTGAAATTGCTAAGGAAGAAGGTATTGAATTAACAGACAAGCACATGATTGTAGTTAATTATATAAGAGAATGTGTGGCTGCCGGTGAGGGGCTCACAATTCGCGGTATCAATAAATCGGGACTGGTAGATGCCAAAACCTTTTACCAACTGTTCCCAGGCGCTCCTCTGAAAAAAGCAACAAAAATTGCAGGAGTTCCTAAACCTATTTCCTGTATATAATTTAAAAGGTTAAAAACATGGATAAACAGGAAAAGACGCCATTAAAAAAGCTTTTGCTAATCTGTTCCAAAGCAACTCTAGAAGATGTTTATGCTGCTTTGGTGATGGCTAACGGAGCAGTAATGGAAGGTATTGAAACTAAGCTGTTCTTTACTTTTTTTGGCTTAGATGCAATTACTAAAGACAGAATGACCCGTCTGCATACCGCAACAGTTGGGAATCCGGGAATGAGGATGCCCGGTGGCATGCCATTCCCTACCTGGTTGGGTGGAATACCTGGTGTGGAAGCAGGTGTAACTTCTGCCATGAAAAAGCGAATGGAAGAACTGGATATTCCCCCTGTTGACGAGTTTCTTGAACTTATCGAAGCAGGCGGAGGCGAGATTTATGCCTGCAAACTGGCCGCAGATATGTTTAAATTGAAGAAAGATGATTTCCATCCTTTGGTCAAAGGTATTATTACAGTAGGGGATCTTTATGCAATGTGTGATGGTGACGGAACCCAAATTGTATTCACCTGATCTTTTTAAATATTGAGAAACCTCATTGTAGGGTGAGGTTTTTTCTTATTTTTGGTGTCCTGAACATATGGAAAAACGGACTACTAAAAGCAAAGGTGAGAACAATGAAAAGGTGATGTCCTTTTGGGAGCACCTTGAAGAATTAAGAGGACACATCATTCGTTCTCTTATTGCAGTTGTTATTCTTGCAATTGTAGCATTCCTGAACAGACATCTCGTTTTTGATACTATTATTTTGGCCCCCAGCACTTCGCATTTTATTACATATCAGCTGCTTTGCGAACTGGGAAATTTTATTCACGCACCTTCACTTTGTATCAAAGGGGTGAATCTGAAGATCATCAACATCAATTTGTCTGGACAGTTCCTGATGCATATGTACATCTCGGCAGTAGTGGGCGTCATCGTGGCCTTCCCTTATGTCCTTTGGGAAATCTGGCGATTTGTAACACCGGCCATGTATTCGAAGGAAAAAAAGTATTCAAGAGGCGGATTGTTCTTTAGTACCTTTCTTTTCCTTACGGGTGTTGTTTTCAGCTACTTCTTTATTGTCCCAATCATGGTAAACTTTTTGGGAAGTTATTCCGTGAGTGCGGATGTGGTTAACCAGATTACGCTGAACTCTTACATCAGTACCATGACTTCTATGTTGTTTGCTGTCGGGATTGTTTTTGAACTGCCTATTCTGGTTTATTTCCTGACAAGGATAGGAATAGTAACGCCTCATTTTTTAAAGGCCAGCCGCAAGTATATGGTAGTCATCCTTTTGACAGTGGCCGCAATTATTACGCCTCCTGACGTTTTTAGCCAGATGTTGGTTTTCATTCCTCTTGAAATTCTGTATGAAGTCAGTATTTTGGTTTCGAAGAGGGTTTATAAAAAATTGCAAAAACGTGCGCTGGAATAAGTTGTTTATCTGAAAACTACTCTTGTAATCCCTGCCCCTCCGAGGGTAATCGGGGCATCTCCAAATTCTTTTACCTGTTCAATGGTTTTAAGATAATCTCTCACTACATCCCGCAGAATACCATTTCCTTTTCCGTGTAAAATACTAATTTCCTTTGCGCTGAGAAGTATTGCGTCATCAATATATCGACTGAGAATTTCCAGCGTTTCGTCGGCACGTTTGCCACGAAGGTCAAGCGATAAGTGAAATTCCTCTGCTTTTTTATTGATATCGTTTTTGATATTCGGAATAGTTGCCCTGCGCTGGATTAATTTGGGCTTTTTGTCTGTCCGGAGGAGATTTTTGATGGCAATTTTTAACCGGATGTCATTAACGTTTACGAAACCTTCTTCCCCTACTATTTCAATAAGTGTACCGACAATTTCTGAGCCTTTTATACTTACATTATCACCTGGTTTAGGGGGAGTCAGATCTTCGGTAGGAGTTTGTTTTACTTCTGATTTTATGTCTGATGTAAATTTTCTATTTTCCTTTTTAGGTTTGTTTTCCTGTTTTTTCTTTTTTGCTGCTTCCAGCGCAAGACGGGCCTGCTCCAGATTTTCCCTGCTTAATTTTGTCTTTTCTTTCTCCGCTTGTGATTCTTTAATTTCCCGGATTGTTTTTTCAACTTCCTTATTGGCATTTCGAATGATCTGAAGTGCTTCTTCACGGGCCTTTTCCAGCAGCAGTTTTTTGTTGCTTTCTATTTCAGCCGAAAGCTGTTCATATTTCTCTTTGAGATCATTTAGTTGTTTTTTTTCTGAGTCAAGCGCAGATTGCTTTTGGGCAATATTTAATTTTTCTGTTTCAAGTTCCTGTAATTGCTGATCAAATCTCAGGTGTTTAATCCCAGATTTCTTTTTGGCCCTGTTTAAAACATAACTTGGAAACCCGGTTTTATGAGCAATTTCAAATGCAAATGAACTTCCCGGTTGCCCAATTTTCAAAATGTAAAGTGGTCGGAGTTCTTTCACATCGAATAACATAGCCCCGTTCACAAGATTTTCCATGCGTTCAGCAGCCAGTTTCAAATTGCTGTAATGTGTTGTGATGACACCGAAAGCTCCTTTTTTCTCAAATTGTTCAAGCGCAGCTTCAGCAATTGCCCCTCCCAGCTGGGGTTCTGTTCCTGTTCCAAACTCATCAATTAACACCAAGCTCTTTTCGTTGGCATGCCTGAGAAAATGTTTCATGTTCATCAAATGAGAGCTATAAGTACTCAGGTCATTTTCAAGAGATTGCTCGTCACCAATATCAATAAAAATGTTTTCCAGGATAAAGAACTCGCTGTCGGGGGAAGCCGGAACAGGAATACCGCATTGAAGCATATATTGCAGTAAACCTGTGGTTTTCAGGCACACTGATTTTCCGCCTGCATTGGGCCCTGAAATCATTAAAATTCTTTGTTTTGGATGCAGTTCAAGGTCCAGCGGAATTACTTCTTTGCCACTATTTTTATGAGAAAGAAAGAGTAATGGGTGAATAGCCCTTCTAAGAGATAAATTTTGGTTCTCAGAGATAACAGGTTTGGACGCATTTATTTTAACTGAAAATTTTGCCTTTGCCAGGATAAAATCTATCAAACCGAGAAAACGATAAATAGCCTTTACTTCCTCAAGATAGGGGCGGAGCATATTTGTGAAACGAGTCAGAATACGAATAATTTCGCGTCGTTCTTCGCTTTCTAATTCAATAATTTCGTTGTTTACTTCAAAGGAGCCCAGCGGTTCCATGAAAACAGTTTGTCCGGTAGCAGATTCATCCTGAATAAAGCCTTTAAACGCCCTCTTATCAGAAGATTTTATGGGTATCACAGTGCGACCGTTTCTCACAGTCATTTCCGCTTGCTCCGGTACCCAGCCCGATTCTTTAGCAAAAAGAAAAGCTTTACGCGTTTCGCGCATCAATTCATTTTGTTTTGCTCTTAACTTTTGCCTGATTTCTCCTAATTTTTCAGATGCGTTATCCCTGATATTACCTTTAGTATCAATAATTTTCAGAGCAGTTTCGTAAACTTCTTTTGGGAAAATAATTTCCGATGCCAGAAGTTTCAACTCTGTCAGTTCATCTTCTTCTTTTCCTTTAAGAAGTATGATGATTTCGTCGAGGATTCTCAACGCTTCCGTTAGATTAAAAAGTGCTTCTTGTTGAATGTAAGAGCCAGCAGGAGCGAGTTGCGAAAGTTCTTCTCTCAGGTCAATACACTGAATGGCGGGGAAACTTTGTCCGGTTTGAAGCATATGGATGAATTCCATTGTCTGGTCCAGCATCCTGGAAATAATCCTGGGTTGAGAAGAAAATCGCATTTTAGAAACGTAAAATCTTCCCATCTCGCTGACACATTCAGCGTCGATCAGCTTTCTAATCTGATCAAAATCTATTTTCTGCTCAAAATTTGAAGGATAAATCATCCTTACAAAAATAAACAAATGAACATTTACTTAACTTTTCTGCGTTAGCAAATGAAAGGATTTAAGAACAAAAAACAACAGGATTTTTTATTTCTCTTTGGAATGATTGTATTCCAAAGCAGCCTTTACAAAGCCTACAAACAATGGATGCGGTTCTTTCACCGTACTGCTGTATTCGGGATGGAACTGCACACCAACGAACCAGGGATGATCTTTTAATTCAATAATTTCTACCAGATCTTTTTCCGGATTGATTCCGGCAAGGCGGACTCCGTTTTCTTCGAAAAGTTTACGGAATTCATTATTAAATTCATAGCGATGACGGTGACGCTCGTGAATCATCTCTTTTTTGTAAGCCTGATATGCTTTTGATTCAGTATCGAGTTTGCATTTATAGGAACCCAGCCGCATGGTGCCGCCCAAATTGTCAATACCCTTTTGTTCTTCCATCAGGTCGATTACCGGATAAGGTGTTTTCGGATCCATTTCAGTGGAATGGGCCCCTTTTAATTTCAATACATTACGGGAGAATTCAATAGCTGCACATTGCATTCCAAGACATATCCCCAGGAATGGAATTTTGTTTTCACGGGCATAACGGATGGCTTCAATTTTTCCTTCAATTCCCCGACTTCCGAAACCTGGTGCCACCAGAATGCCATCAAGACCTTTCATCTTAGATGCAATATTTTTGGTAGTAACATCTTCAGACTGGAAAAGTTTGATGTTCACTTTTGTCTGATTGGCTGCCCCACCATGAATGAAAGATTCATTGATAGATTTATAAGCATCTTTAAGCTCAGTGTATTTTCCAACTAAGCCAATAGTAACCTCGTACTTTGGATTTTTAAGGTTGTTTACAAACTTCTTCCAGTTTGCAAGATCTACTTTCTCTGGAATAGGGGTTTCAGTTTTTTTCAAAACTTCGAGGTCAAGGCCTTCTTCCAGCATCAGAAGCGGAACTTCGTAAATGGTTTCCGCATCACGCGATTCAATAACAGCCGTTGGCGCCACATTACAGAACTGAGCTATTTTTTGTTTTACACCTTCGTAGAGTGGATGTTCTGTTCTGGCAACAATAATATCTGGTTGAACTCCTTGTTCAAGAAGACTTTTTACAGAGTGTTGTGTCGGTTTTGTTTTTAATTCTCCGGCTGATTTCAGGTAAGGGACCAGTGTAAGGTGAATGACCACCACGCGATGCCCAAGTTCCCATTTCATCTGGCGAACGGTCTCGATAAATGGAAATGATTCAATGTCACCAACGGTACCACCGATCTCAGTAATGACAAAATCATATTTTCCGGTTTGTCCCAAAAGTCGGACACTACGTTTGATTTCATCGGTAATGTGAGGAATTACCTGAACTGTTGTGCCCAGATATTCGCCTTTCCTTTCTTTGGTAATTACATTCTGATAGATTCTGCCTGTGGTAACATTATTGGCTTGTGAAGTCCTGGTGTTGGAAAACCTTTCATAATGGCCAAGGTCGAGGTCGGTTTCCGCACCATCTTCGGTAACATAGCATTCGCCATGTTCATAAGGGTTTAACGTTCCCGGATCAATATTTATGTAAGGATCCAGTTTTTGTATAGTAACTTTGAAACCTCTTGCCAGAAGTAATTTTGCCAGTGACGATGAAATGATACCTTTTCCAAGTGATGATGAAACACCTCCGGTAACAAAGATGTATTTTACGTTGTGATCCATTATGCCGGTGAATTAAAATGCAAAGAAACGATTTTTATGCAAAATTGAAGACAATACGATGGCTAAAATTTTTGCGGATCTCAAAAATTTTAGCAAAAAAAGACTCAGAATCCCGGCACGGGATTCTGAGTCAGAAAGAATTGCTAAATGTAGAAATTATCAATAATAAGTCGGATGTAAAACACCGGCAATCATTTTTGCTACCCTGATCACTTGTATCGTGTATCCGAATTCATTGTCATACCATACATAAACCACGATATTTTTCTTATCACTCGAAATTAATGTGGCCGGGCTGTCAAAGATAGCAGTAGCTGATTCCCCGATAAAATCAGAAGAAACGGCATCGTTAGATGTTGAATATTTGATTTGTTGTACCAATTCTCCTTCCAGGGATGCTTTCCGCATCAGTTCGTTAACTTCTTCTACTGTTGTTTCTCGTTTCAGTGTTAACGACATGATTACAAGCGAAACATTGGGAGTAGGAACCCTGATAGCGTTACCGGTAAGTCTTCCTTTTAATGATGGGATGGCCTTGGCAATAGCACTTGCTGCACCGGTTTCCGTAATGACCAGATTCAATGGTGCAGAACGACCCCGGCGGTATTTACTATGAAAGTTGTCCAGCAGGTTCTGGTCGTTAGTGTAAGAATGCACCGTTTCCAGATGTCCCTTTTCTATGCCGAATTCATTTTCAATCAAATGTAAGATCGGAGTAGCAGCATTTGTAGTACAGGAAGCAGCTGAAAATACCTTTTCAGAATCAATATCTATCCTTTTTTCATTTACACCAAATACAATATTAGGAATGTCACCTTTTCCCGGAGCAGTTAACAATACTTTGTCGACGCCTTTGGCTTTCAGATGCCTGCTCAATCCTTCCCGGTCACGGAAAATACCAGTATTGTCAATCAGAATAGCATCTTTGATACCATATTCTGTATAGTCGATTTCTTCAGGACTGTTGGCAGCAAGCACCAATACTTTATGACCATTAATGTAAATGGTTTTATCATCCAGATTTTCAATGGCAACTCCCCGAAAAGGTCCATGAACCGAATCATGACGGAACAGAGAAGCACGTTTTACAACATGGAGATCGTCATTTCCACGAGTTACTATTGCCCTGACACGTAGTTGTTTTCCGTTCCCCTGGATGATAAGCTGGCGTGCCAGGAGTCGCCCGATACGACCAAAACCGTAAAGGATAACATCCCGCGGTTTACAGTCGGGATGCTTTTTTGCCTCAAGATGTTTTAATTTAAAATCGATGAAATCTTCTTCATCTACAAAATTTGACTGTTCTTCTGTCCATTCCTGGTTTAATCTTCCGATATCAATGGTGGAAGGGCCCAGATTAGCACGAAGAATTGCTTTGGCGAGCTTCAGGGAATCTTTAATTCTTAAGGGCTTGTCGATGATATTTTCAGCGTAGGAGTGTCTGTAAAGAATTACACTGGCGCTCCGGTCGATCAATTGATCACGAAAAAGAACCAGTTCGATACTTTTGTCATAAAACAGTTTGTAAACTACACTGATGAACTCATTGGCCAGTTTTTCCTGATACGACCAGTCGTTAAGGGAGCGCTCGTAGCTCCCATTCATGTCTTTTTTGGGTACCATTGTCCATTTTTTAATAGGTGAGAAAAAATAAATTAAGAAATAAGCTGTGGCGCAAATATAAAAAAAAGGCAAATGTTCATACGAAATTTGCCTTTAAAACATAAATAATTAATAAAAGACGGGATCCCAAAAGGGAATCTTTATTGCTGATTATTAATGGTTTTCATCCATATAATAATTTACATATTTATCCTAAATAAGCTTTTAAGAGCTTACTTCTGGAGGTGTGTCTCAACCGACGGATAGCCTTTTCTTTAATTTGTCTTACCCTTTCGCGGGTCAGATCGAATTTGGCTCCGATTTCTTCTAAAGTTAGTCCATGGGTCATGCCGATACCGTAATAAAGATTAATAACATCCCTTTCCTTTTCACTTAAGGTGGAAAGCGAACGATCAATTTCTCTTCTTAAAGACTCACGCATAAGTTCATCATCGGTATCTTCTGAATCACTTGGGACAAATACGTCTATCAAAGAAGTTTCTTCATCCGAAACCAAAGGAGCATCCATAGAAACATAGCGGGTAGTAATTCTCAACGCAGAGTCGATCTTATTTTCAGAAACATCCATCTCCTGAGCAATTTCGTCAGAGGACGGGGGTCTTTGAAATTCCTGTTCCAGTTTGGAACTGGCTTTTTTAATTTTATTTAAAGACCCCACCTGGTTCAATGGTAATCTTACGATACGGGATTGTTCTGCCAACGCTTGCAGAATGGATTGGCGAATCCACCACACAGCGTAAGAAATAAATTTGAATCCACGTGTTTCATCGAACCTGCGGGCAGCTTTTATAAGTCCGAGGTTTCCTTCGTTGATGAGATCAGGAAGCGAGAGTCCCTGATTTTGATACTGTTTTGCCACTGATACCACGAACCTTAAGTTGGCTTTAGTAAGCTTATCCAGAGCTTTTTCATCACCGGCTTTGATCTTCCTTGCCAATTCCACTTCTTCTTCGGCAGTAATCAATTCTTCCCTGCCAATTTCCTGAAGATATTTGTCTAAGGAAGCAGTATTTCTGTTTGTGATGGATTTAGATATTTTTAGTTGTCTCATGTCTCTGTTTATTTAATGATTTTTGGCTCTTAACTTTTTAAAAATTAAAGAGTCATGCAAGTTATTTAAAAAAATTCTAAATTGCAAGTATTTAAAGCATAAATTCAAAAGAAATTTTCATTCCGTTGGGATACATTCCCCGTAACCTAACTACATTGTTTTGATTCTTACTCAATTTAAGTGCAGATTCCAAATCATGTTGGTTATCAACTGTTTTACTGTTTACTTCCGTGATGATGAATCCAGAAGAAATACCTCCTTTTTTTATGATTCCGTCGTCACCGACACGGGTAATTACAATACCGTGACTAATGCCAAGTTTGCTGTCTTCACTTGTTGATGCTGCCTTAAGTTCAGCACCCAATATATTGCTATAGAACGTTTTCTGTGGTCTGATCAATCCCAGAGTCCCATTCTTATTTCTTAACGTAACTTCAAGGGTTTTTGTTTTACTGCCTCTCATAACAGTTACCATGACTTTATTCCCGGGGCTGAATTGTCCCAGAATTCCCATGAATCCAGCCATGCTTTTTACCTCTTGGTTATTCAATGATGTAATAATATCTCCAGGTTTCATACCTGCCTGAGCTGCTCCACCATCCTGAATAACTCCTGCAACGTATACCCCTTCCAAATCGTCAAGATGGTTTTCTTTTGCAAATCGGGCATCAATATCCCTGATTTGAATTCCCATATATCCTCGTTGTATTTCACCATATTTCATCAAATCGTTTACAACTTTCTTAACAAGATTTACCGGAATGGCAAACGAATAACCTTCATAGGCCCCGGTCTGGGAGGCGATTGCAGCATTAATTCCGACAAGCTGTCCATCAGTGTTAACCAGTGCCCCACCACTGTTACCGGGATTTACCGCTGCATCCGTCTGAATAAAAGACTCGATAGATGATTGTCCGCCTAAAACATGAATATCACGGGCCTTTGCACTTACAATTCCCGCGGTAACTGTTGAGGTAAGGTTGAACGGATTCCCTACTGCCAGAACCCATTGTCCGACTTTAAGCTCATCTGAATTTCCGTAAGTCAAATAGGGCAAATCTTTTGCGTCGACTTTTATCAAAGCAAGGTCAGTAGAGGGAGATGTCCCGATAACTTTGGCTACCATCTCCTTTTTGTCATTGAAAGTTACCAGAATTTTATTGGCCCCTGCAACAACATGATTGTTTGTAACAATATAACCATCCGGAGAGATAATAACTCCGGATCCGAACGCAATTAATTCGCTTCTTTGTCTGGGATAGCCGTAAAAATAATCTCGCAGCGTCCCGAAAAAATCATCATACTGATCTGGTTTTATTCCGATTATTGTTTTGATGTGTACCACTGCATCCACAGATTTTGTAGCTGCCTGAGTAAAATCAATATTTTTTGGAACAACATATGAAGTATTCACCACCTGTGTTTGAGCAGGGGGCTGGGGTCGTTGAATTTCTGACGCCTGACTATTGTCGGGCCACGGTTTCAGGAAATAAAATGTCACAAACAGTATTAAAGCTGTTCCTAAAGCCGCGCCTATAAAACTTTTTACTACTGTCTTCATGAAAAATTAGCTTTTAAGATTTAAATGATTTTCAAAACGCTGAAAAAATATCTTCCAAAACTTCATTTATAGTATCTTTGTTATTAAACGTAATTTCTTTGTGTTTGGTTTCACAGATTTGTTAATCTTTGTTAATCAGTCAATTTAGTTGAAATGAAACGTTGCAAAAATTAATCCAAAAGATTAAAAAAAGTGGTTTTTTAACAATTCTTATTACAATGAAAATTAAATTTCAGAAATATCAGGCTAACGGAAATGATTTCATTATGTTGGTGGAGAAGGAAACCGGTATTGCATTGGCTGAAAAGCAAATCACAAAACTTTGTGACCGACATTTTGGCATAGGAGCAGATGGTTTAATGGTTTTGAGAAACTCAGAAGCCTATGATTTTGAAATGCATTATTATAACTCAGATGGCAAAAAAGCCAGTATGTGCGGGAATGGCGGTAGAAGCATTGCATCGCTTGCCTATAGCCTTGGTTATGCCGGTAAAAGAATGGTCTTTCTTGCTTCGGATGGTGTACATGAAGCAATCATAGAAAAGGAAATCATTAAAGGGATTTTGTTTGATGTATCCTTAAAAATGGTCGACGTTGAAAAAGTTAAGCAACTTCCTGATCATTTTTTTTTGAATACCGGGGTTCCTCATTATGTGGAATTTGTTGAAGGGCTCGCGGATATGGATGTGGTTAACAAGGGGCGTCAAATCAGATTTGACAACCGTTTTGGTGCAGAAGGGACCAATGCAAATTTCATAGAGGTACATCATGACAGGATTGAAATAAGAACGTACGAAAGAGGGGTGGAAGATGAGACATTGTCATGTGGAACAGGCGTTACTGCATCTGCCATTGCAACATTTATTAAAACAGGAAAAAAGGGACTTCCTATCCATGCAAGAGGTGGTAGTTTCAAAGTAAATTTTGAACAACAAGAAGCCGGTTTTGTTAATGTTTGGCTTAGAGGTCCGGCCGAAAAAGTGTTTGAAGGCGAGATAGATCTTTAAGTTAATTGGTATTCGATGGAGCTGCTCTTATGAAACAAGTATTTTTTCCATCATAGTAGAGATTTCTTCCTGAAGATTTCTGGCTTCTTCAAAATCTTTATTTTTTTTGAATTTGTAAATAAACCTACGGAAGGTATTTATGGTTCTTTTGTAGAATTTAGCATAGTTCCAAGCAAAAGCAGCTGCAAGAGGTAATGAAACAAAATAGACAGCAGGAGGCCATCCCCAATGGAATATTTTTCCTATTAAAAACACCTGGATTAGGTAAAAAACAGGAAACAGAAAGAGGCTCAATACAAATTTGAAGGAACTACGGAACTGGACATCCGGAATTTTTTTTGCGGCAAAAATGGGCAGGTAATAGGGAAGGATGTTATTGATATACCCATAGAAAAATATAGGAGCAGTTGTAATTAAAAAGGAAATCCTTAATAATAATGATACGAAGGATAAATTTTTTTTGCTAAGCGAAGTAGAATCCAGTTTCAGGCTTTTTAAATACCCTTGAAATTGTTTGACTTTTTTGGCAAAGTCTGAAAATTGCTCTGGTCGGACTTTTTCAAAATTTTCCAGCTTTGAAATAATATACCGTTGTCCTCTAAACTTGTCGTAAGGTTGATTTTTTAAGCCGAGTACTTCGCATGCTTGTTTTCTGTAATGGAGCGACAATCCCCAATAAACATCATAATCTTCAACGCTGGCAATCTCTATCATCAGCGGTCGCATCTTTTCAGAAAGATGTTCTGTTAACCTGTTAAAAGCTACAGCCTGATTTTCTTTGTAATCATCGTAATATTCTGATAAAGAAATGGGATCTCCGAAAACAACGAGTAAATCAGTTCTGTAACTTTCATAGTTGTTGTAAGTGATACCTACCGGTACAATTTTGATATTGAGAGAATAATCTGTAGCCTCCTCTGCTTGAAAAGCGATTCTGGCAAAACCTTTTCTTAATCGGCGTAATCTTCTGAAACCTGCGTGATCTCCTTCAGGCATGATGACGAAGCCATTTTTGTTTTGAATTACGTCCATGGTTTTCTGAAAAATCTCCTGGTTCTTTTTTAACGAGTCATAGCCATCCCTAATTCGATAGACAGGTAGTATTTTTAAAAAATATAGTAATCCGGCAATAAACTTCCGTTTAAAGATGTCGGAACGGGCCACAAAAACAAATTGGTTCCTTAATGAAAACTCTATAGCTAAGGCATCCATCAGGGCATTTTGGTGATTGGCAGTAAAAATCAGGTGTTCATTTCTGGGGACTTTTTGCCTGTTTACGTAGGTGACCCTTTTGTAGAAAATTTTATCGTGCCAGAATTTGACATAGAATTTGAGCAGATAAAACCTATAGGAAAACTTTTCAATGTTTTTTATTCCCATTATAAAATCTGGTTATACGCTTTTGACATGATTCTTGGTAAAGAGCCTGACCAGACTGATGCCAGAGAAAGCCCTGATACAATATGCCAAATTCCCCACCAGGCTGCAATGATTGCCATCCCGCCTAATTCGAGTTGTGGAGGAAAGATTTTAGGGTTAAAAATTAAAACCAGTGCCAGTCCGGAGTTTTGAATTCCAGTTTCGATAGCAAGTGTTTTTTTGTCTTTGAAAGGAAGCCTGAAAATTTTCCCGAGACTATACCCTGTAGCAAGTGCTAACGCATTGTGAATAAGCACGAGGAAAAAAACATATTTCACATACAACATGAAATGATGGAAATTTTTTGCAAAAGCAAAAAGCACAATCGCAACAAAAGCCAGTATGGAAAGTTTTTTAATAGGTCCAATTATTTTGTCAGTAAGTTTAGGCCATTTATGGTTTACAAATAATCCAATTACCAGAGGAATTCCCAGGATAACGAAAACGGTCTGAAACATTTGCCAAAAATCAATGTCCAGAGGGCGAACCAGTTGTGTTGCTGTAGTGTGTTGCAGGATTCCTGTATAGAGTTTTCCGTAAAATGCAAAATTGAGTGGTGTCATAAAAACAGCTGTAAGAGTGGAAATAGCTGTCAGACTCACAGATAGCGCCACATTGGCTTTAGCCAGTGATGAAATAAAATTACTGATGTTCCCGCCCGGGCAGGAGGCTACCAGAATCATTCCCAGGCCTATTGAAGGCGTTATGTAATCTTTTAATAAAACCACCAGAATGAATGTTACAAAAGGAAGTCCGAAAAGTTGTGAGATGACCCCGATAATGGCAGATTTAGGTTTGAAAAAAAGGTCTTTGAAATGCTCAATTTTTATGTTTAATGCGACCCCAAACATTACAAAGGCTAGTGTGAGATTTAACATATGCAGGCTGGTCGGACTGAAATTCAATCTGACATGGTCTAAGAGTTGCAAATCATGCATAAACGATCCTTTTTAGAAAGTGCATAGGTACGGAAATCTTTTTAAATCCACAAACATTAAAATTAAAAAGCCGTGTGTTAAAACGATTTAGGAGTTCTGAAACCCAACAAAATTAGTGCTTGTCATGACAGTTGGTAAAAAGAGATTTTCAGAAAATTGAGTTCCATATTGTGTGTATTGCAGAAAACATAGATATGTAATAACTATCTTGGAATATTGGACTTGATGGTTTTTATAGCTTAGGCTACTTGATTTATTGATACATTGTTGTCTTTAAAAAATCACCGGAAGACTGAATCTTAGCCCCGGATAGTTGTTGCAGTTCCAGAACCAGGCTCCAGTAATATGCCTGACTTTGATAGCTGAAGTTGAAGCACCCCCGAGATCCCATGACTCTTTTAAAAAATACATTACTACCACTAAAAGGATTAGCCCGGAACCAGTAAAAAGAATACATGTCTTTCAAAATGTTTCCATAAGTAAATTTAAAATCAACCGGCTGATGGAGGCGATATAAGGAGCTTAACAGAATAATTTGTTCCATTTGGTTGTTTGTAAATTTTAGTTCCGACTTCAAATCTGTCACAATTTTTGGAATCAGCGTGTTTAATTCCGGATTATGAGCTACAGAAATAAGTCGGGCCAGGTGATAAAGGATTACCGGACTTTTTTGATAATGGGGTGACACAATATATCCATATCTCATTATGTCCTCGCTGTTCACCAGTTGTTTAATTAATACAATGGTGCGAATATCTGTACTATCTAGCGGTAATCCTTTTTCATAAACGAAAAGTAGCACATTTGACATGACGCAAATGTCCAGATCCTGTTTCATTCGGTGTGCAAACCAGGTTCGGTAGGCTTTGCTTGTTCTGTATCTTTGAAATGTCGACATAACTTTCTTAGTCGACCTGGTCTGCACTTCCATTTCCTTCTTTACCGCTGCATTCAGACTATCACTTGTATTTTGTGTCATGTAAAGAAAACTGGCATCGTCCAGATCATCTGCCAGACGGAATCTTTTTATTTTCGACAAATATCTGAAGCTGGGAAAAGGTCGGTCAGGATGGGTTTGATAGAAGTTATAAGTGTAGCCTCCCTGACGATTTTTATAGTAAGGAAAGGATTGTCTGGCCTGGTCAGCCATGGAATCTATCAGTATTTTGACTTCTGTTCCGAAATTGTTCTGAAGCGATTGGAGTGTGTAAATGGTCAGGGCTGTGAAGAAAATGTTGTTGTCTTCGTGTATTTTCCTGCGGTTCTCAAAACGTATTTTGCTGGGGAATAACCCCTTTCTGTAAAAGCCGGAGCCCTTAGACTGAAGCGAATCTATTTTTTGAAGAACATGAATGTCCTGGGAAAAGACGGTGCTCTGGATCAAGAGAAAGAGCAATACAAGAGAGATTCTTATTGATAGCAAAGTAGATGTCTTATCTGTGCTTATGTTCATCTTTTTCAAAAAAGCTGTAAAACAGTGGGATTCTTAATGTGACATGATAGTTTGAACCCCCACCAGACGATCGTACTCAGGAGTATAATTATGATAGTAAACGTAAATGGTGTAGGCATTGTCGGTGTCCCAGTGGTTTCCTTCTATAGTAGTGACGTTACCTTCAGGGTTCCCCGGTGTCACTATCGCATACCAATATTCGTAGTAGCCTTGTTTCAACAAAAGTTGCCCTTCATATTCCTGTGAAGAAGGATTATATTTCATCAGGTTTTGTGAGTTAAACTGCCAGCCTGTAAGTGCCCCCAGGATATATACTTTTGCATTTTTAAATTCCGGAACCTTCAGTCTGAAATTTACTAAAGCATAATCTCCTTCTGTACTCGGATTCCGATCACTTTCTGTGGTGATCATTTCGTTCCCGTGAAGGTTGGTATAGGTTTCGAAAGGTTTGTCTGCTCTTGAATAATCCGTATGCAGTGTAACCAGATAATAATTTTCTTTGCGGATAATTTTAGCAATATTTTGTGCCAGATAATCATAGCTTTTCATGTCAAAAAAACGTGGCGCGTTTCCTCCGTTAAAGACAATCCCGTTAGGATAGTCGAAGTTCAGTTGTGGTAGAGCCAACGAAGTAGGGTGGATGTTGAATTTTGCATTATCCCATCGCTGGTTTTGTCTGATGTCTATTTTATAATGCTGCTGGGCCTCGTCGGATAAGGAAGCGGGAACCTGACAATTTAAATCGATTTGTTGTATCTTACCCGAACTTTGCAGATCGATAGGTTGAAGCGACACTTTAGCATTAACGGTGACAGATTGTTCAACAACAAAAAACCTGCGAGTCAGAATAATTTGTTTTTCTCCACCGTTGTTTAAATAAACCTCCAAAAGATAATTTCCTGAAATTTTGGGTTTCATTTCTTCGGTGGGAAAAAGCAAATTGTAATGTATGTAAGGTGTCAGTGTGTTGAAGGAAAACTGGTATTGTGAAATATTGCCCTCCAGGTAGCCTGAAATATAATCCATTGGCGATAATTGTGAAGTTTTCCAATCAGAAGTGCAATGTATAATGGTATAGTGATAATCTGAATACTGGCTGTTCAGATCATCGAAAGACAATTGAAGTTGCTGATTAGAATTGAGATTTATGACAGGTTCATTTAAAGGATAACCTGCCGGATAAAGTAAAACAGTTACAATATTCGGATCATAAGTGCTGTCTGGATTTTCTTGTCCCAAAGTGGTTGCTGATGCTTGATTTGTGAAAATCAATAAGATGGTAAAAAATAAGATAAGATTTTTTAACATATATTTACATTTCAAAGATGAGATGGTCAAAGATAGACCTAATTTTTTCAATTTGAGGGGATTTCACACATGATAAATTTTTAAGTTTCCATAAAAAAGGTATTAAAATAAATTTTTTTTGGTTTAGAGTCTGTATTATAACTGTTAATTATTTAACTTGCCGCCGCAAAATAATATGAATTAATATATATATGTCAACTGTATACTCTATCAAAAAAGGCCTGGATATTAACCTTTTAGGAGAGGCCGAGAAGACCGTTGTTGACCTTAACGATCATCTGTTCGCAGTCAAACCTACAGATTTTCATGACTTTTTTCCAAAGCTTTTAGTTCAGGAAGGAGACGGGGTGAAAGCCGGAACTCCTTTATTTGTTGATAAATATAGAGGTGAAATAGTTTTTACTTCTCCTGTTAGCGGAAAAGTTAAGGAAGTCAGAAGAGGAGCTAAGAGAAAGATCCTTGAAGTGATTGTAGAGTCTGACGGCAAAAATGAATCTGAAGACTTTGGGGTAGCCGATATTTCCAAAGTCGGACGAGAAGAAATCGTTGAAAAATTGCAAAAAAGTGGCGTTTGGCCAGTCATCAGACAGCGTCCCTATTCGACTATTGCAGATTCAAAGGACGAACCTAAGTCTGTTTTTATTGCTGCATTCGAAAGTGGTCCTCTTGCTCCTGATTATGATCTTCTGCTCCACAATCATGGAAATGAATTTCAGGCGGGGTTAGATATCCTTAAAAAACTGACTACCGGAAAAATCTATTTGAATGTTCATGCCAAGAAGACCTTTTCGAAAGTTTTCCTGAATGCAAAAAATGTTGAAATAAACAGTTTCCAGGGACCACATCCAGTAGGAAACATCAGCGTTCATATCAGTCGTCTTGATCCTATTAATAAAGGTGATATTATATGG
>JACZJI010000033.1 GCA_014860665.1 Bacteroidales bacterium
GTTTGTGATCAGACATTTTCCCATCATCAGATATGACCTGGTAGCCAGTGTCCACAATTATCTTTTCTATTGTTTTTTGGTCAATGTCGTTTTCGTTATATTTGATATGTGCTTTCTCGGTCGTAACATTTACTTCGGCAGATTCAATAGCTGGGTCTCGTTTTAGGGCTATACCGATGTTAGCAGCACATGAAGCGCAGTGCATACCGCCGATATTTAAAGTAAGGGTTTTCATATATAATTATTTAATGATTAGTAAATAATTTCAAACTATTAATGTTCGGGCTCTGCCAGGGCGAGGCCAAAGTAAAGCGCCGAAAGAATTACGAAAACATATGCCTGGATGAATGAAATCAAAACCTCAAGCAAATCCAAAAAGATAGAGAATCCAACTGAAACAAGTGAAACCCCGTAACCAGACCTATGGCCATCTTTCCAAAAATAAAAATTAATCCGATAAATCCAAGGATTACAATGTGGCCTGCAATCATGTTGGCAAAGAGACGGATCATAAGTACGATAGGCTTTGTAAAAATTCCCATTATTTCTACAATAGGCATCAAAGGAAATGGAAGCTTTAACCACCACGGTACTCCAGGCGTATTAATAACATCTTTCCAGTAATGTTTGTTTCCCTGATAAGTTGTGATGGCGAAAGTAAAAGCAGCCATTACTCCGGTAACGGCAATGCTTCCTGTTACACTGAATCCCCAGGGGAAAAACGGTACAACTCCCATCAGGTTACTGAAAAAGATGAAGAAAAACAGCGATAACAGGAATGGCGTGAATTTTTCGTAATGTTTTTCTCCAATTGAAGAAAGTGCAATTTCATCACGGACCATCAAAATCAATGGCTCTACGGCTGACTGAAATCCTTTGGGAGCCTTTCCTTTCCTTTTCTTGTAGGATTTGGCAACTCCAAGGAAAATCAGTACCAACAAAAAGGCATTGATAATTACCGATGCCGCCATTTTGGTGATGGATAAATCCAACGTTGGCCTTACAATTTTTCCGTCAGCATCTTTCCTGACAATCTTGTTTGTATTGATGTCTTTTTCTTCATCAATAAAATAACCTTTATAAACGCCATCATTATGATGAAATTCGGACGACCAGAAGGTAATCCAGTGACCTTGGTCGTAAAGAATAATCGGCAAGGGGACGGAAACATGATGTTCTCCGATGGAAAGAATGTGCCACTCGTAGCTGTCGGTAATGTGTTCGATGATTAAATTACCGACCTTATTACCTTCTTCCTTGACCTTGTCTTCCTTTTGTACAGCTTGCTCTTGTCCGTTAACAGTATTTCCCAGGGCATGATGTGCAGGCCCGGCGAAAAAAACGAAAAACAAGAGCGCCATAAGTACCTTGTTTACAATGCTTTTCTTGTCCATTTACAAAAAGGATCTTCGTTTTTATTATAGCGTGCAATTTTACGAATAAAAGCTGGAAATGGGAAAGGAAAATTTAGGAAATTAGAAAAATGTCAAATTAAATCTTCTTAAAATCTGTTTTGAAAGACAGTTTCTGGGTGAAAAAAGAGCGCATTAGATATTGAATACGAATATATTATAATTGTGTAAATCAAAATTAAATATAATCATTATAAATAGAGTTTTTACCATATTTAATGCACTTTTTGTTTAGAAAGTTTAGCGTTTGTGTTTTTCGCCGGGCTAAATGTGAAAATTAAACAATAAATCCCGTGTGTATATTTGCAATGATGCAAATAACATGATTATGAATTATAGCTGTTTTGAGAAATCTCAAATTTAGGTTTATTGGATCTAAAGAAAGCTAAAAACGGAAAATACAGTTGACTTTAAAAAAACATGATATTAATAAAAAAAACGGGATGCTTTTCAATTAAAAGCATCCCGTTTTTTAAAATTTTTATTGAAACAAGTCAAAAACCATCAAACTGAGCCCAGAGGATTTGCAACCATGGTAGTGTTGATTTTAACCGTAAGGGTAAAATGAACGTTGTCCTGATCAGAGGTTCCCGAGAGTGTCACCGTAAATGATTTTTTCCCGTTCAAAAGCTGGCCCAACTGGTCAAGTTGGCCCTGCGAATTATCCAATACCAGGTTTGTTCCGTTGGTGATGGAAATACTGCTGGTTTGCCAACCAAAACTTTCAGTTCCGGTTTTAACTTGCAACGAAACATTGGTAAGGTTGATTGGAGTGGAAACATTCGTGAAAATTGCAGTAACGGAATCTACCTGCCAGCTTTTGATGTAATTTTCATACTTGGCTACCAATGTATCGGTAGTTGGATCAATCGTCACTGAATCGTTAAAAGTGTAGCTACCCTGAGTTGACATAATACTTGATGCAGGTGGTATGGTTACCTGAATGTCAAACGGCAGACTTGGGTGTAAAGTAACGTCGGCTAATGGGGTAAGCTTTGAGCAGCCTACAAAAAATAGTCCAACGGCTATGATAGCAAACATTGAAAGAATTTTATGTTTTGTTGTTTTCATAGTGATGAGGATTGATAATGTTTTAAAAGACGTGTAAAAATATATATAATTGAGGTTGATATCAAGCCTGTTTAGAATTATTAAAAATAAAAAATCTTAATTATTCTGATTTTATAGCAACAGAGCGGTTTATAGCTCTGTTGCAAACGTTATAAATCTGTATTTTTTATAATTTGCACTGAAGTTATCTGTCTAGTTTGGCCTTATCCAAGATAAATTTGTCTCTTTCTACCCTGAATTCAATAAATGACTAACTTTACTTTTCAAAAACAAAATAGATAACCAATTAATAATCAAGGAGGTTAGACATGTTAAACAACAAAATAAGTGGCTTAAGAGCCATGGAAATTTTGGATTCCAGGGGAAATCCAACAGTAAGAGTTTATGTAGAACTGAGCGACGGTACAGTCGCTAATGCTTCCGTTCCTTCTGGAGCTAGTACCGGTGAAAACGAAGCCATTGAATTGCGCGATGGTGATAAGAAAAGATATGGTGGAAAAGGTGTTTTGAAAGCAGTTGAAAATGTCAACAAAAAGATTGCACCGGCTCTTATGGGCATGCATGCCCACGAACAATCCAGTATCGACAGGAAAATGATTGAACTGGATGGTACCGAAAACAAATCCAAATTAGGTGCCAATGCCATTTTGGGTGTTTCAATGGCTGTTGCCCGTGCTGCTGCTGAGTCAGCTCGTATTCCGTTATATCAATATCTCGGTGGTGCCGGTGCTAGAAGAATTCCGGTTCCTGCAATGAACATCATCAATGGTGGTGAACATGCTGACAACAGTGTGGATTTTCAGGAATTTATGGCTGTTCCTGTTGGAGCTCCTAACTTCCGTGAAGGGTTACGCTATGTTGCAGAAACTTTCCATATTCTGAAAGGTATTCTGAAAAATCGCGGTATGGCAACTGGCGTAGGTGACGAAGGTGGTTTTGCACCGAACCTTGCAAGCAATGAAGATGCTATCGAAACCATTATCGAAGCTATTGAAAAAGCTGGCTACAAACCTGGAAAAGATATTGCCATTGCTATTGACAGTGCAGCCAGTTCATTTACTACTGGTCCTGGTCAATATGATTTGAAATGGTCAGGTTTAGGAAAATTGAACAGCGACGAAATGATCAGCCTTGCTGAAAAATGGGTTTCTAAATATCCTATTGTTTCCTGGGAAGATCCTTTGTCAGAAAATGACTGGGATGGTTTTAAGAAATTTACCGACCGCCTGGGCAGCCAAATTGAAGTTGTTGGTGACGACCTCTGTGTTACAAACACCAAATATATCGCCCGCGGAATAAAAGAAGGTTCTGCCAATGCCGCTTTGATCAAATTGAACCAGATTGGTTCTGTTTCCGAAACCATCGAAGCAGTTCGCATGTGCCGCGATAACAACTGGCGTTACTTCATGTCACATCGTTCCGGTGAAACCTCGGATACTTTCCTGGCTGACTTTGCAGTTGCCATGGACGGTGGACAATTGAAGACCGGTTCCGCCAGCCGCAGCGAACGTTTGGCTAAGTACAACCGTCTTCTGGAAATTGAAGAAGAACTGGGTAGTTCTTCATTTTACTACTGGAAATAAAATCCACAAATTCATGATTGTTTTCAAGGGCTGTCCTTCGGGATGGCCCTTTTTTATTATTAAATAAGGGAAATTATTTTTCAAATCCTTTTGGATTTTTGACTATATTGCATGAAGATTGTATTTCAGTGGTCTGAAAAACAGCTTTATATCAACAAGAGTATGAAAGAAAAAGTTCAAAGCAGCATCCAGAAACAAATGGGAACTGCTCCCGTCTATTTTACTGCAATTTCTACAATTTTAGGAGCTATTCTTTTTCTGAGGTTTGGCTTTGCAGTGGGGACTGTCGGAGTCGCCGGAGTAATCATCCTTATTTTAATTGGTCACATGGTTACCCTGCCAACTTCTATGGCTATTTCTGAGATTGCAACCAATCAAAAAGTTGAAGGTGGCGGAGAATATTATATGATTTCCCGTTCTTTTGGGTTGAACATTGGAGCGACAATAGGTATTTCCTTGTATTTTTCTCAAGCCATCAGTGTTGCATTTTATATTATTGCTTTTGCAGAAGCATTTCGCCCATTGGCGGATTTTATTCAGCTTCACTATCAGGTTTATATTCCTCCAAGGGCAATTTCTATTCCTTCCTTGCTTTTATTAGGATTGCTTATCTGGAAGAATGGAGCCTCTCTGGGCGTAAAAATGCTTTATGTAGTAGTGACCATGCTGTTGGTTTCCTTGCTGGCATTCTTTTTAGGGCAGAGGGTACCGGATTTTTCTTCGCCATCTGAGGCGGCTCCTTTCTTCGGACAAATGGATCAACTGTTTATTGTTTTTGCTATTATTTTCCCTGCATTTACTGGAATGGATGCGGGTGTGGGATTATCCGGCGAATTGAAAAAACCGCAGATTTCAATTCCAAAAGGAACACTTTGGGCTACCCTGACAGGGATGATTATTTACATTTTTGTGGTTTTAAAGCTGGAAGCTTCAGCTACTGCACAGGAGTTGGTTTCCCAGCCTCTTATTATGAGCAAGATTGCATTGTTTGGATGGCTTCTTATCCCACTTGGCTTGGCGGCGGCTACCCTTTCCAGCGCTATTGGGTCAATATTGGTAGCCCCAAGAACGCTTCAGGCCATTGCCCTGGATCATTCCTTGCCATCAAATCAATTGAATCAGTTTCTTTGTAAGGGAATAGGAAAAACAGGAGAACCAAGAAATGCAACCTTGGTTTCCCTGGCAATCGCCTTAGTTTTTGTAAGCCTTGGTGGAATTGATGTGGTTGCAAAAATTATTTCCATGTTTTTTATGGTAACTTATGCAGCCATGAACCTGATTTCCTTTTTCAATCATTTTGGTGCCGATCCTTCCTATCGTCCTGCTTTTAGATCAAAATGGTATTTCTCATTGGCTGGTTTTCTAATGGCCACACTCTTAATGTTTTTGATGAGTCCTGTTTATGCAACAGTTTCAATTGTTGCAATCCTGATTATTTATGGGGTAATAAATCGAGTGCATCATCAACGGGCGGGCCTCGAATCAATTTTTCAGGGGGTGATGTTTCAAATCAGCCGTAAGATTGCTGTGTATTTACAGGGAGCTGCCAAAAATAATGAGTCCTGGAGACCTTCTGCAATCTGTATTTCTTCTGAAACTTTCGAAAGGGATAAAATCTTTGATTTATTGAACTGGATTTCTTATTCACACGGATTCGGCACTTACATTCATTATATAGAAGGTTATTATTCAAAGGAAAAACATCGGGAAGCTCAGCAAATAATGGATCGCCTGATATTAAAAGCCAGCAAAACTGTGGGGAATATGATCGTTGATACAGTTATTTCGCCTTCTTACACATCAGCCATTGCACAGCTTATTCAGATTCCTGGTATAACCGGAATGGAAAACAACATGGTGATATTTGAGTACGATAAACAAAAACCCGAGAAATTGACAAGGGTGATTGAGAACCTGCGGATGGTGGAAGCTGGTGATTTTGACATTTGCATCCTGGGAAGCTCCATGCGGAACATCAAATACGACAATGGTATTCATATCTGGATCAGAGATATTAACAGAGATAATGAGCGTTTGATGATCCTGCTTAGCTATGTTATCATGGGGCATCCATATTGGAAAAATGCACGAATGAACCTTTTTATTCTCAGCGACAAATCAAAAATGGAGGAAACAGCAAAAAGCATCAATCAGTTTGTGCTGGAGGGAAGGCTTCCTGTTTCAAAGAATAATATCACTGTTGTTGAACAGGAACCTGATGTGAATTTTCGCACAATTATTGGAAGATATTCGTCTGAAGCGGCGTTGACTATCGTGGGATTTTACAATGAACAATTAAAGCACGAGGGAGAAAAACACTTCCAGGGTTTCGACGCTGTTGGTGATATTTTGTTTGTGAATGCTCACAAATTATTGGAAATAAGTTAAATCGTAAAGATAGTTTGATCCTTTGTTAAATTTCACCGGATGCTAAAATGCCATCTCGCATTTGTGGGTAGAGTTTCTGTTAATAACGCTGAAAGACTGAGTTTATTAATTAAAGATTCGATTAGAGTTTTTTAACATTTCTTTCGATATTTGGTTACTTTTGTAATAGTATCAACAATAATCTGAAGAAGAATTATGCCTAATAATCAATTTGTTGTTATTGGAATTGGACAATTTGGAGAAGCAATAGCCCGTTCGCTTTCGAAAAAAGGGGCGGAAGTAATGGCAATTGATAAGAGCCAGGAGAAGATTGATTACATTGCCAATGATGTGGCTTATGCTGTGGCGCTGGATTCGACGGATAAAAATGCATTGATTTCCCAGAATATTCAAAATTATGATGCGGTTGTTATTGCAATCGGCGAGGATTTTGAAGAGTTGCTTCTTACTGCGGTGAATTTGATAGAGCTCAACATAAAAAGAATTATTGTACGGGCTAAAGGAAAGGTAAACCGCTTAATTTTGGAAAAACTCGGACTAAAGGAAATTTTCTCTCCTGAATTTGAAGTAGGAAAAGTAGTTGCCGAAAGGCTTTTAAATCCAAGCATTGTGAATGTTTTGGACCTTCCGGATGGTTATGTCATCACAGAAATCAAAGCACCTAAATCCATTATTGGCCAAACCCTGGAATCCATCAAACTTCGTGAAGCTTACAATATAAACCTGGTTACTATCAGGAATGAAGCAGAAGAGGTAAAAGGTAACAAAATTGTTCAAACCCAGCATATCACAGGAGTTCCTCAGGCTGATACCGTAATTGGTGAACATGACTATATTATTGTTTTTGGAAGCGCAAAAGATGTGGAAAAATTTATCGACATAAACAGTTAAAACCCCATGCCTTCCAGAATTTTCAAATTCCGTGAAAATATAAACCTTCGCATCTTTAGCAGTAAGGCGTTTGTTATTAAGCTGTTTAGAGTTCTGAGTTTTTTTGTCTTTGTTGCTGTCATTGCTTCGGGCGTTTATTTTTATGGTTTTCCTAAAACTCCCCAATCTTTATTAATCGACCAGAGAATCATCGGGTACAGTCTGACGTTTTTTGTCTTCCGTTACCTTATTTATATTTTCTATGATTTTCATCCTGTGGATTTCCTTAGGAAGAACAGGATGGAAGGTATCGTCTTGCTCTTCTTCATTATATATGTATCCTTCCCTAAATTTTTTAATTCTCTGATTTTTGAGCCGATTTTTAATGATATCGTCGAGAGCCATTCACACATTCTTTTTCAGGTTTATTTTATAAGCATATTTATTGTTGAGCTGGGGAAATCAGGACCAAAGCTTACAGCTTTAAACTTGCGCCCGACTTCGTTACTGATACTTTCTTTTATGGTATTGATTGGTGCCGGAACGGGTTTACTGATGCTTCCTGAAATGACAACAACCGGTCATATTAGTTTCCTGGATTCGCTTTTTACTTCGACCAGTGCCAGTTGCGTTACCGGACTTATCGTAGTGGATACGGCTACTTTTTTTACTTTAAAAGGAAAGCTGATAATCATGTTGCTTATTCAACTTGGCGGGATTAACATTATTTCATTTGCGACTTTCTTTGTTACCTTTTCCAAATCTCATGGAAACATTAAATATCAATCTCTTATTAAGGATTTCTTAAGTGCCGACCGTTTATCGGATACAAAGCATCTATTGCGCAGTATTGTGCTTTTCAGCCTTTTGAGTGAAGCCATCGGAACAGTGTTGATTTATTTTTCCTGGGGGAATTTTCATTTCTCAAGTTGGCACGAGCAGATGTTTGACTCGTTATTTCATGCAATTTCGGCATTCAACAATGCGGGATTTTCTACTTTTTCCAATAATCTTTTTGAAAGTGGTATCCGCAATCTTTATGCAATACAGATCGTAGTTATCTTACTCATTTTCTTTGGTGGATTTGGTTTCATGGCCATGGAAGATATTTTCAGCTGGAGCCGGATTAAAGAAAGGAGGAAAATGCCATGGAAACGTTTAAACATCAGTACGAAAGTAACGCTTTATATGTCATTGTCGTTGATAACCCTTGGAGCCATCATATTTTATCTTTTGGAAAAAAACACGTTGTTTGCTGGAGAAAATCCGTTTCAGATTGCAGTTACCTCAATATTCCAGTCAGTAACAACAAGAACGGCTGGTTTTAATACTGTAGATATTTCCACTTTAAAAACGCCTGTACTTATCATGTTTATTTTCCTGATGTTTGTTGGCGCCGGTTCCGGTTCCACTGGTGGAGGGATTAAAGTAACCACCTTTGCAGTGATCGTAAAATCGGCACTGGCCACTATCAAGGGAGAAAAACATGTAGTTTTTTACAAAAGAACGGTTCCTTTTAGCGCCATCGACAGAGCCTATTCCATAGCGCTTTTTTCTATTACCATTATTTTTGTATCTGCTTTTCTCCTTTCTATTACAGAACCAAATGTCGGATTTCTGAAATTACTTTTTGAGGAGTTTTCGGCATTCGGTACGGTTGGACTCTCAACCGGAATTACGCCTCTTCTCTCTTCAGCCGGTAAAACAATTATTATTACATCGATGTTTGTCGGAAGGATTGGCTCTTTGACGTTAGCCATGGCTTTGAGTACAAGGGTGCTATCCACTAATTTCAAATACGCCGAATCCTCAATTATCGTTGGATAATTTATTGACTCTTTCCATTGCCTGTCAGGATATTGTGAAAGAATTCCTTGGTAATATCTTGGTTTTCTGAGATTTTTTTAGATTTTTTAAACTTTTAACTCTTTCTAAGTTCAAGGATGGGCATTATCTTTGATGGTATGTTTCAATAAATAAATAAAATTTATTCTAAAAAAAGACAAAATGCAGATTGGTATTAAAAATAAAACAATGAATGAAATTATTCAGAACCAAAAAGAGGAATTAAAGGATCTCATATATAAAGCTCCGGCCCTTATTACTTTATATGCCGTCAACCATAGAGGTGAATCCCTGGGCCCTTCAGAAGAAAGGGCTGCCATTATTTATCTCTCTATTTTGTGCAATCAGGGACCTGAAGAATTACAGGACTTCTTTGTTGACGTAAAAAAGACCTTTCAGGAATGTTTATCTAAGTTAGATAAGAGTTTGCCTAAGGGTGAGAAAGAAAGGAAGGCTGAAATTGAAGAACAATTGCTTCCGGTAAAACATTTCATAAATACCCTGCCGCTCAGTTATAAAACTATTTTCAAAGAAGCTTTGTTGGGCTTTCTTACCCATGCAAGAGGCGTTGTGGGAGACACCCTGGAGAGCGTAATACTTCCTTTTATCTCTGACAACCTTAGAAAAATTGAAAATGAAAGAATGCGTTGGATTTTATAAGAAATTATAAATTTTGTCGATGGCATACTACCACCGGACTCACTAAAAATTTTTCATGATGGAACAATTATCAATTGACGATGCGAAGAAAATGAGTGAAGAGGAATTATTCAGGAAACTGAACACCTCTTCTGAAGGACTTTCCAGTGAAGAAGCCGGTAAAAGATTAGCTCAGGTTGGACCTAACGCTTTGCCTGATAAACACAAAAGTATTATCCTTATATTTTTAGGCTACTTCTGGGGACCTATTCCCTGGATGATTGAAATAGCAGCTATTTTATCATTGGTAGTAAAACACTGGACAGACTTCTTTGTGATTTTTACATTGCTGTTGTTTAATGCCGGCATTGGTTTCTGGCAGGAAATGAAAGCCAGCAATGCCCTTGATGCCTTGAAGGCCCAGCTTGCACTAAAGGCAAAAGTGCTTAGAGATGCTACCTGGCAGGAAATTGATGCCCGCGATATTGTCCCCGGCGAAATTGTAAGAATTAAAATCGGAGACATCATTCCTGCCGACATGAAGCTTATTGATGGTGATTATGTGAGTGTTGATCAGGCTGCCCTGACAGGGGAATCGTTGCCTGTAAACAAAAAAGCAGGAGACATTGCTTATTCGGGTACAATTGTCAAGCAGGGTCAGATGACAGGGGTTGTTTCGGCTACCGGTGCCAATACTTATTTTGGGAAAACTGCCGGGTTGGTTTCCAAAGCCGGTGCCACCTCACACTTTCAGAAAGCGGTTATTCACATTGGAGATTATCTGATTTACCTGAGCTTAGGCCTTGTGGCCATTTTATTTATTGTACAATTATCGCGGGGCGATAACCTTCTCTTGTTAATTCAGTTTGCACTCATTCTTACCGTAGCGTCTATTCCCGTGGCGATGCCTGCCGTGTTGTCGGTGACAATGGCGGTTGGTGCTTTAGCCCTTTCTAAAGAAAAGGTGATAGTTTCCCGGTTAGAGGCGATTGAAGAAGCTGCCGGAATGGACATTTTGTGTTCGGATAAAACGGGGACGCTGACACAAAACAAACTGACACTGGGAACTTCAGTATTATTCCAGGCTAAGGATGAACAGGAATTGATCCTCGACGGAGCGCTTTCATCGGAAACAGATACTCATGATGCTATTGATACAACGGTGGTCGCAGGAATAAAAGATAAAAAGGCACTTTCTGCCTATACATTAAAAAAATATATTCCTTTTGATCCTGTACGGAAAAGAACAGAAGCTATTCTTACTGATACGAATGGAAAAGAGTTTTCAGTAACCAAAGGTGCTACACAAGTAATTATGGATTTGTGTAAGCTGAGTGATGATGACCAAAAACGAGCTAACGAAGAAGTAGAGAAGTTTGCTTCAGAAGGTTACAAAACCTTGGGTGTTGCCAGGAAAGAGACCGGTGGTGATTGGAAGTTGTCCGGAATATTAACTTTGTCTGATCCACCGCGTGAAGATTCGGCATCAACCATTGCACAAGCTGCTGAACAAGGGATTCAGGTAAAAATGGTAACCGGGGATAATGTCTCCATTGCCCGTGAAATTTCAGGACAGCTGGGATTGGGAACACAAATTCAGAAAGTGGACGATATTTTCAGGAGCGATGATGATATCAAGCATCCCGGAAAGCAGATAGCAAAGAAGATTGAAGTGGCTGACGGATTTGCAGAAGTATTTCCGGAACACAAATATGGCATTGTAAAGGCCTTACAATCAGAGGATCATATTACCGGAATGACAGGTGATGGCGTGAATGATGCCCCCGCATTAAAACAGGCCGATATTGGTATTGCTGTCAGCGGTGCTACAGATGCCGCACGGGCTGCTGCCGACCTGATTCTTACCATGCCGGGATTATCAGTGATTATTAATGCTGTAGCGGAAGCCCGGAAAATATTCGAACGTATGAACAGCTACGCCATGTACCGGATCATCGAGACCATTCGTATTATGTTTTTCGTGGTGCTGGCGATGATCTTTTACAATTTTTACCCTATCACTGCATTGATGATCATATTGCTGGCTTTCTTTAATGATATTCCAATTATGACAATTGCTTACGACAATACATTTCTGAGTAAGAAACCTGTCAAATGGGATATGAAAAAGGTGATGAGTATTTCAACGGTGTTGGGACTTATTGGAGTGCTTGAAACTTTTGGAATTCTCATCATTGCCAGGGATTATCTTAAAATGGGGACGGCCCAGATACAGACCTTTATTTTTCTGAAACTGGCTGTAGCCGGACACCTTACCTTGTTTGTAACCCGGACTAAAAAACCATTCCTGAAGTCTCCTCACCCGGCACCTTCATTGCTTTGGTCGGCAGTGTTTACTAAAGTGTTGGCTACATTGTTTGTAGTTTATCCATTGGGTCTGATAACTCCAATCAGTTGGACTGATGTGGCTTTTATCTGGGCTTATTGTATTTTCTGGATTTTTGTCGAAGATCAGGCCAAATTAGCGATGTACCGCCACCTCGAACATCGGGGAGGTAAAAAACATGATCTTTTCTTTTCTATAATTAAAAATCCTATTCATCCTTATCACAAACATTGATTTGGACAAACCGCTATAAATAAAAAAGCAGTCCCGCTTTGCGGGGCTGCTTTTTTTATCTTGATCAGGCAGAGGCCTATTCAGCCAGAACTAAAACTTTGTCTTTTAAAACTTCGACCACTCCGCCTTTTACGCTGTAGTAATAAACATCCTTGCCGATCCTTACTTTGATATTTCCTTGTTTCAGCACGGAAATCAGAGGCGCGTGGTTGCTTAAAATCTCGAAAGAACCGTCAATTCCTGGAAACTGAATCAAATCGGCATCCCCTTTGTATATCGTTTTATCTGGTGTGATAATTTCAAGGTCCATTGTTTTTGTGTTTTAGTCCGATGAACAGATATGAAAATTAACTTTCAGATTATTAGGCTACTTCTGCCATCAGTTTTTTACCTTTTTCAATGGCTTCTTCAATAGTTCCTACCAGGTTGAAAGCAGCTTCGGGATACTCATCTACTTCGCCGTCCATAATCATATTGAAACCTTTAATGGTATCTTCGATAGAAACCAATGTTCCGTGTAATCCGGTGAACTGCTCTGCAACAAAGAAAGGTTGTGATAGGAAACGTTGTACACGTCTTGCCCTGTGAACAGTAAGTTTATCTTCTTCAGAAAGTTCATCCATCCCCAGAATAGCGATGATATCCTGCAATTCGTTATAACGCTGTAGGATATTTTTAACACGCTGTGCTGTCTTGTAATGCTCTTCGCCGACGATATCAGGAGCCAAAATTCTTGAAGTTGAATCCAATGGATCAACAGCAGGATAAATTCCCAGCTCGGCAATTTTACGGCTCAATACTGTTGTTGCATCAAGGTGTGCAAAAGTGGTAGCCGGTGCCGGGTCGGTAAGGTCGTCAGCAGGTACATAGACAGCTTGGACGGAAGTAATGGAGCCTCGTTTTGTTGATGTGATACGCTCCTGCATCATTCCCATTTCTGTAGCCAGCGTAGGCTGGTAACCTACTGCGGAAGGCATACGGCCCAACAAAGCAGAAACTTCAGAACCTGCCTGGGTGAAACGGAAAATATTATCAATAAAGAAGAGAATATCACGTCCTCCGGTTTTTTCATCTCCTTCGCGGAAATATTCAGCCAGCGTCAAACCTGAAAGGGCAACACGGGCACGGGCTCCGGGGGGTTCGTTCATCTGTCCGAAAACAAGTGTAGCCTGAGATTTAGCCAGTTCTTCACGGTCAACACTGGAAAGATCCCAGCCACCTTTTTCCATGGTTTCCTTAAATTCTTTTCCGTAGCGGATTACATCAGCTTCAATCATGTCCCTGAGAAGGTCATTTCCTTCACGGGTACGTTCACCAACACCACCAAATACGGACATCCCAGAATAGGCTTTTGCAATATTATTGATCAACTCCATGATGATCACTGTTTTGCCTACACCTGCACCGCCAAACAATCCGATTTTTCCTCCTTTTGCATAGGGAATAATTAAGTCAATGACCTTAATTCCGGTATAAAGTATTTCTGAATGAGTTGTCAGGTCCTCATAGATTGGGGGGTCACGGTGAATGGGTAAACTGTTTTTAGTATCCACACTTCCTAAACCATCTATGGTCTCACCAACCACGTTAAATAACCGGCCTTTGATTTCTTCGCTCACAGGCATGCTGATGGGGCTTCCGGTAGATTCTACTTCCAGTCCTCTTCTTAAACCATCAGTTGAATCCATGGCAATGGTGCGAACCATGTTTTCACCAACCGACTGCTGAACTTCAAGAATTAGTTTTTCGCCATTGCCACGATCAACAACAAGGGCGTCGAAAATTTTCGGAAGGTACTTTTCTTCATCGAAAACAACGTCAATAACGGGACCGATGATTTGTGCAATACGGCCTACATTTTTTTTGCTCATAAATAATTGCCACATTAAGGGTTTAAAGTGCGGCAAATATAAGAATTAAATAGTTATAGAAATTTTCTAATATCAATTTTATGAATATGTTGATATTTTAATTCCCGGAGGCAGCAATAAATTGTACCGAAATCCTCTTATTTGGAGGTGTTTCTTTGAAACAGGAACCACCAAAAAATGCCAATGGTAATAGTAGAGTCGGAGACGTTAAAAATGGGACAAAAAAAATCAGTCTCCCATCCGGGCCGAATAAAAAATTGGGAATCTTTTTGCCAAGGCCTGGTTCAGATCTTAGCGATGCGAGTAAGCAGACTTGTCCCAATTGTAGATGGAGTTAATCCTGTTTATCCGTCATCTGGTTGCCGTTAGAAAAGATTCTAATAAAAATTTGTAATTCCAAAAACATTTAATTAACTTAGTACCAAAATATTAGCCAAAAAAACCAAATGTTCCTGACAAGTACCATATCGAAGCCTTTTACATGCTTTTTTCAACAATGCCTGTTTAGAATATCACAGCCAGAAATTTTCTGTTCAACATAAAAATCTACTACAATGAAATCAATACTAAAAATTTTACTCTTAAGCAGTCTTGCAACGCTTATGGCCTTCAGCTGTGAAAAAGGAAAGCAAGTACAACAAGAAGAACAACAGAAACAATACGTCACTTATAAGGCAAAAGGAACAATTATTGATATTTTTAACGATGGATGTAATGGTGACTGGCTAATGATTGAAGTCAGTAATCCTAAAAACATTGGTTTGAGTGGAATAACTCCTACCAAAAAAGGACCAGTAAAATATGAAAATGCGATTGCAGTCCCTTTTTTTTCAAAATTAGGTTTACCTGATGATATTCCGGATACTGTAGGTACCTGGTTATATTTTGAATACAGGAATCTTGAAAAAGGAGAAAATAAACTGTTTCTCCATCTTCCGGTTGAACTATGTTACCCTGATTATGTTTCTCCACCAGCTATGCCGTACATAATTACAAAGATTATCGATTACCATTAAGCTTTTGCCCATTTGGGTTTGTCTGACTGCTTGGCAAATGAGAAATCCTTTGGCCTGAAAAACAAATCTAACCTTAAGATTCTCTAAACCAGCAAAAATTCAATAAAAACTGGTCATTTAAAAAAATATGTATCTTATATACAATGTTTTAACCTGAAAACCCTCAATGTTCTTGACAAGTACCATATCGAAGCCTTTTACATGCTTTTTTCAACAATGCCTATTTAGCATATTAACTCTTGAAATTTTATATATAAAAATCTACTACGATGAAATCAATACTAAAAATTCTACTGTTAAGCAGTCTTGCAATGCTAATGGCCTTCAGTTGTGAAAAAGGAAAACAAGTACTACCTGATCAGCAAGATCCGGAACGATATTTTACAACGTATCAGGCTCAGGGAAAAATCATTGCAAATTTTACATGGTGTTATGGATATTGGGTAATGATTGAAGTTGAGAATCCATTGGGAATAGGAGACTCAGGTTCTTTTAAACCAATAATGGGTCAAGAATTTAAATATAAAAACGCCATCGGGGTTCCCTATTTTAAAAGTCTTCCCGATCTTATGACCGATGCCCCGGACTCAGTCGGAACATGGTTGAATTTTGAATATAGAGAGCTAACCGATAAGGAATGGAATAGCCAAATATTTGTAGATACTTCATACAATTATATTTGTCCGGCAAATATTGTTCCTCCGAGAGCAAAAATGTATATTGTTACAAAAATTATTGATTACCATTAAGCTCCAGCCCCTTTGGGTTTGTTTTGTGGTGGGATGGTTCATTTTTAGAAATTTTGAAACATCAAATTTCTAACTTACTTGGATGTTCAAAATCCAATGGAGTTGAGCTATGATTGAAATAAAAAATCCTTATTTGGAAGAGTTCCGTTGAAACAGGAACCACCAAAAAATGCCAATGGTAATAGCGGAGTCGGAAACGTTAAAGATGGGACGGAAAAAAATCAGTCTCCCATCCGGTCCGAATAAAAAATTGGGAATCCACGACGGTGCTGCTGCCCGGCTCACATCAATAATTGGAAAATAGAGCATATCTACTACTTTGCCATGAAGGAACGGCGCATAACCATGTCCCGGGGCAACGAGTTGTGCCACCGAGTAAAAGGTACTTGATGAAAAAATCATTCCGTAGAAGGCACTGTCGATGATATTTCCCAATGCTCCGGCAAGAATAAGAGAAACGCAGAAGATTAGTCCGTTGCTCCTTTTGTGTTTAATGATGTAAACAAGAAAAATGCCGAGGGCAATGACTGCCAATATGCGGAAAATACTCAGAAACAGTTTTCCCCAATCACCACCAAACTGCATGCCGTAAGCCATGCCGATATTTTCAGTGAAATACAGGTAAAAAAAGTGTTTAATTACGGGAACTTTCTCCCCCACCGTCATGGTGAGTTTGATATAAAATTTGAGTGCCTGATCAACAAGCAACACCGAGAAAATGATCCACAGGGATTTCTTCAAATTCAAAACCAAAAAAATTAGGAATGGTTAATCAGACAGAAAATTAGCCGTTTTGCTTGTTTTTTGCTTCAATACTCAGGGTAGCATGAGGAACTGCGCGTAGTCTTTCCTTTGAAATTAATTTTCCGGTTTCTCGGCAAATTCCGTAGGTACCATTTTCAATACGTAACAGAGCTGCTTCCAGGTTGTTTATAAACCTGCGCTGACGATCGGCAAGACGACTGTTTTCTTCCTTTGATAATACCTGTTGTCCTTCTTCTAGCACTTTAAAAGTAGGTGATGTATCGTTGGTATCAGCATCGCTGTTGTTTGTATATGCTTCAACTAGTAACGCAAGATCAGCCTTTGCCTTTTCCAGTTTTTCCAATATAATCTGGCGGAATTCTTCTAATTCTTCTGCGGAATATCTGGTCTTCTCTTCTGTTGAATATTCTTCCATAGCCTCGGTTTTTAATTTTTCAATACCTTTAATTGCCCCACATAAGATACAAAATAATCTCTTTGGGTTAACCTCTTATTAGTTTTTTATTCTGATTTTATAAGTTCAATTTTAGCTTCGATACCATCAATAATTTCAACCGTATCAAAGTTATTTTGGTCGTGGCTTTCTACTATTTCCATTTCAGCCAGTGTTTCTGAGCAAATATAATCTTTATATCCAATAAATGCATCAACAGTCTGTTCATTTTTCGCAATTCTAAGATGTATTCTGTCAGTAACTTCCAGACCTTTGTCTTTTCTTAAATTCTGAACACGGTTCACCAGTTCACGGGCAATTCCTTCCTGTTGTAGGTCTTCGGTAAGGGTGATGTCGAGGGCTACGGTAAGATTATCTACCGTGGTGACGCTCCATCCCGGAATGTCGCTGGTGCTGATCTCTACATCTTCCAGCGAGATCTCAAGGGTCTGATCACCGATTGCAAGGACAAACCTTCCTTCGTTTTCCAGCTGTTTGATGTCTTGTTGTTTCCAGTTGCCGACTTCAGCAGCGATGGATTTCATCAGCTTACCGTATTTAGGTCCCAGTGTTTTGAAATTGGGTTTTATCTGTTTTACCAGCAGATTGGTGTCAGCTGTCAGATATTCAATTTCCTTGATATTGGTTTCGGAACGGATTAACTCACTCATAGCTTCCACCTGATCTCTGAAATGATCACTCAAAACCGGGATCATCACCTTCTGCAACGGCTGCCGCACACGGATGTTGGATTTCTTTCTCAGTGAAAGGATCATGGATGAAATCTTCTGTGCCAGCTCCATCTTTTCTTCCAGGTTTTTGTCAATGAGCTTCTCATCTGCCTTCGGGAAAAGCGTCATGTGGATAGATGGCTCATTGTACCTGCCGCTGACACCATTCAGATCTGTGAATAATTTCTCTGCAAAGAAAGGTGCCACAGGTGCCGACAACTGGGCGATAACTTCCAGACAGCGGTACAGCGTCTGATAAGCCTGGATCTTGTCGTCCGAATAACTTCCTTTCCAGAATCTTCTTCTTGACAAGCGGACGTACCAGTTGCTGAGGTGTTCATCCACGAAATTCTGGATGGCCCGGGCTGCGCGGGTAGGTTCGTATTGCTCGTAACTTTCGTCCACCACCAGGATGAGCGAATTCAGCTCGGACAGGATCCAGCGATCCAGTTCCGAACGCTGTTCCACGGGCACTTCGGCTTCACTGTAAGTAAAGCCGTCGATGTTGGCATACAGCGCAAAAAATGCGTACGTGTTGTATAATGTTCCGAAGAATTTTCTCCTTACTTCATCTACCCCGGCCAGGTCGAAACGCAGGTTATCCCAGGGCTGTGAATTTGAGATCATATACCACCGGGTGGCGTCAGGACCATATTGTTTAATGGTGCTGAATGGATCTACTGCATTTCCCAGTCTCTTGGACATTTTGTTGCCGTTTTTATCCAGCACCAGTCCGTTGGAGACAACGTTTTTAAATGCTACTGAATCAAACAGCATGCTGGCAATGGCATGCAGGGTAAAGAACCAGCCGCGGGTCTGATCAACGCCTTCTGCAATGAAATCAGCTGGGAAATTCTTTTCGAAATATTCCTTGTTCTCAAAAGGATAGTGCAACTGGGCGTAAGGCATGGAGCCTGAATCAAACCAAACGTCTATGAGGGAAGACTCGCGAACCATTCTCTGCCCGCTTTCGGAAACCAGCACAATGTCGTCCACATAAGGCCGGTGGAAGTCAAAGGTGCGGTAGTTTTCTTCGCTCATATCCGACGGATCGAAATCTTTCATCGGGTTGTCCGTCATGATGCCGGCGGCGATGGCTTTTTCCACTTCGGCTTTCAGCTCGGCGGCCGAACCCAGGCATTTCAGTTCGCTGCGGTCTTCGGTTACCCAGATCGGCAACGGAATCCCCCAGAACCGGGAACGCGAAAGGTTCCAGTCCACCAGATTTTCCAGCCAGTTTCCGAAACGGCCTTCACCGGTGGCTTTCGGCTTCCAGTTGATGGTCTTGTTCAGTGCGATCATCCGGTCTTTCATGGCCGTGGTTTTGATGAACCACGAATCCAGAGGATAATACAATACCGGTTTGTCAGTTCGCCAGCAGTGCGGATAGCTGTGGGTATGTTTTTCAATCCGGAAAGCCTTGTTTTGTTTTTTCAGGGAGACGGAAAGGTCAATATCCAGACTTGCATCCTGAGCGGTTAAACTTTCGTCATAGTCGTTTTTAACATAACGGCCTGCAAATTCAGAATAGAGTGCTACGTCGATGTTTTCTTTTACAAAGGTTTCATCCAGTTCTTCTACATCGAAAAAGCGTCCTTTCAAATCGACCATAGGTCTTTTTTCACCTGTTTTGTCGAGCAAAATCAAGGGTGCAATGCCGGAAGCTTTGGCAACACGGTCGTCGTCGGCACCAAAGGTAGGCGCGATGTGTACAATTCCGGTACCGTCTTCGGTGGTAACAAAATCACCGGTGATCACTTCAAAAGCTTTTCCCATCGGTTTCACCCAGGGGAATAGCTGTTCATAGGAAATTCCGGCAAGTTCTTTTCCTGTGTACTCGGCCAGCACTTTGTAAGGAATGTGCTTGTCGCCGGTTTTGTAATCTTCAAATGGCAACTCGCTGTCTTTGGCATTAAAATAGGCGGATAGCCTTTCTTTGGCCAGCACCACGGTTTCCCGGATGCCGGTATAAGGATTGAATGTCTTTACTTTCAGATATTGGATATGCGGACCTACCGCCAGTGCCGTGTTCGAAGGCAATGTCCACGGTGTGGTGGTCCAGGCGATGAAGTACAGATCATCTTCCACGCCGTCAAATAAAAATTCGGAAACGTGATTGCGAACCACTTTAAACTGAGCCACGGCCGTGGTGTCGGTCACATCGCGGTAGCAACCCGGCTGGTTCAGCTCGTGGGTGCTCAGTCCGGTACCGGCAGCCGGAGAATAAGGTTGGATGGTGTAACCTTTGTACAGCAGGTCTTTGTCGAAGAGTTTCTTCAGCAGATACCATACCGACTCGATGTATTTGTTGTCGAAAGTGATGTAGGGATGTTCCATGTCCACCCAGTAGCCCATCTCTTTGGTGAGCTCGTCCCACTGGTCCTTATATTTCAATACTTCGGTGCGGCAGGCTTTGTTGTATTCTTCTACACTAATCTTCTTACCGATGTCTTCCTTGGTGATGCCCAGCGTTTTCTCCACGCTGATTTCTACCGGCAATCCGTGGGTATCCCAGCCTGCTTTGCGCGAAACATATTTTCCTTTTTGGGTCTGGTAGCGGCAGAAAAGGTCTTTGATGGTCCGGGCCATCACATGATGGATTCCCGGATGGCCGTTGGCCGACGGAGGCCCTTCATAAAACACATAGGGTTCATGACCTTCTCTGGTACTCAGACTTTGCTCAAAAATGTGGTTCTTTTCCCAAAACATCCTGATTTCGTCACCAATCTGCGACAAATCTAACTGCTTGTATTCTCGATATTTCTTACCCATCAGGTTTAAAAAACTTAAATTCCTACAAAAAAATTGAGTGCAAAATTAGAAAATTTCGATGCACGTCATACATAAAATTTTGATTTGCATAAAAATAGTGGGTTCAACACGGGCATTTTGAATCGGTTACTGAAAGGTTTGTGGAAAATAAAGCTGCTTGCGGGTTAGTATCTTCATGCATGAGCCTGTGGCTTTTACACTTAAAATTTTATCTTTGTCTGTAAAATTACCCAATGAAAAAAGTCTTCCCTTTTATAAAAGAGCAGTTGAGCCGTAACATTCCCGTGATGCTGATGGTTGTAATCCAAAGGAATGGCAGTAGCCCCGGCAAAGTAGGCTTCAAAATGGCCGTTGCCGTCGATGGTGAAATTACAGGTTCCATTGGTGGCGGGACGATGGAACACCTGCTGGTGGAAAAATCGAAAAAGCAGCTTCAGAATTCTTCGGAATTAAAACCCTATTTACTTTTTCAGAATCACGATCCGGAAGCTACGGAAAACAAATCGGGAATGATCTGTTCGGGCAGCCAGGCGGTGGCTTTTTTGCCGTTGCTAAAGAAAGATATGCCTTTGGTAGAACAGATTTGTGTTGCCCTGGATTCAGGTGAAACAGGCGTGTTTCAGATTTCCCCGGAAGGGATGGCTTTTACAAAAGGAATGCAAATGGCGCAGCCAAAAACAAGTCGCGTTAATGATGAAGAAAACTGGGAATATCAGGAACAGATGGGCATGCCAGATACAATTTATATTTTTGGCGGCGGACATGTGGGGCTCGCCATAAGCAGGGTTTTCAGGAACATGGGATTTTATATCAGGATTTTCGATAACCGTGAAAATATCAACACACTGAAGGAAAATTCTTTTGCCAACGAAAAACAGATCGTCGATTACAAGGAGGTCGAAGCGCTGGTCCCTGACGGATTTAATGTGTATGTGGTCATTGTTACCTTTTCGCACAAAAGTGATCAGATGGTGCTTCGGCAGATGTTGGGAAAAAAGATCAAATACCTGGGCATGATGGGCAGCGAAATGAAAGTAAGAACCATTTTTGATAAGCTGCGTGAAGAAGGCGTTCCGCAGGAACAGCTGGACCGGGTGTTTGCACCCATCGGATTGGCCATTAACAGTGCCACGCCGGAAGAGGTGGCCATCAGCATTGCCGCGCAGGTTATATCGGTGAAAAACAGAAACTAACGCTGGTTAGGTTTGAGTGGTGACAAACCATTATTTAATTTTTGTTATTTTTTTCAAAGATCGATTCCGGGTTGGTTATGTATGAGTGGCGGGAAACATAAGATTTTTATTTTTGCACATTAAAATTTCATACCGGAGCATATCGGGAATGCTATGCCGCACTACTTAAAAATAATTCAGGTTTTCATACTGGCCGGGGTCAAATACTTTTATGCTCCGATTTACGGTGTCGCCATTCATGTTGGTTTCTGGTACAATTTCTTTGCATTGATAGCAGGCGGGATGCTTGCCTTTATGACCTATTACCATTTTTCGAAAATTGTACTGGTACTCTCTACACGGCTGGGTCCCGTTTTCAAATCGGCGTTGCCGGATTCCTGGTACGAAGCACGTCAGCGCCGGAAAATTAAAAGACAGATCCGGAGAAGCCAGCGCCGGAAATTTACCTGGCGGAATAAATTCATGATCAAATTCAGGCGCCATTACGGAATGTGGGGCATTATTCTGCTTACGCCGGTTTTCCTTTCCCTGCCCGTCGGCGCGTTTTTGCTGCGCAAGTATTATATCGACAATAAGAAATCAGTCCCGTTGGCGCTGCTTTTCATCATCATCGAAGGTTTTATGCTTTGCGTGATCTATTCCTATATGTTCAAAAAATAAATTCCTGTTTCTGATCGTTGATTCTGAAACATTCCCTTCATCAGTTTAAGTTTTGAATTCATCACAGTGTGGCACCTAAGCAGACCTGTGATTTCGTGATACCAGCCTGTTTACAAAAGGAAGCTGAGCCCTTTAACCTTTGAGCTCTTCCGACTTCGGTCTTCGGTCTTCTGACTTCCAGCTTACTCAACATCCATGGTAAAAGCCAGGTTGATGCCATGGTAAATGGCACTGTTTTTCCCGATCAGGGGAATGGGCGCATACAAAACAATGAGATAGGATTTTCCGGTTTCGATGGTAACACCGGGGTTAAAGATGAGAGAATAAGCCTCCTGCCCGGCGGTTTTTGTGTTTTGATAATGATAAGCAAATCCTCCGACTAACTGCAACTGATGGTTGAAAACATAATACCCCAGCTCGGAATCCACAAAATAGTCGTTTTGAAAGGAGCGACCCCCCGAAAAACTGTTCTGATATTGCAGATCTGAGTCCCAGGAAAGATTTTCGGAAAACTGCCTCGTGAGTGCGAATCCGCCGGCGTAGGATGAAACCCTTGTTTCAGGTCCGGGAACAAATCCCGGTTTCAGAACAGGTGAATACAACCCTGACCAGTTTCCGCCGTAAATAAAGGAAGCGGCCAGTTTCTTGTTATCGAAAAAAAGGTATTTCACTCCAAATGACAAAGAACTCAGGTCGGAGGTGATGAGCGTGCCGATTTCCAGGTTTTTAAAAGGACTGTACGTACCACGGAAAAATAATGTCCTTGAAGTAATCAGGCTGTCGTGGTTGGCAGAATAAAAATGGCGCTTACCATGATCGTTAAAGGCACTTTGTGACGACATCCATGAGATGGAGGGCTCCACTTCCAGATGATGAAGGGAAATAGTATAGGCATTAAAGGTTGTAAGTTTGGAAGCCGAGATTCCGGCAACCTGTGCCGAAGCTTTCAGATTGAAGGTTAATATCAGAATGATAAAGAATAAAAGTTTCCTCACGGTGTTCAGTTATTTTTTTGCAAAAGTAGCGGTGATTCTTTTTTCATGCATACCCAAAACACGGTAATCCTTCAGCCAGGCCGTCTTTCTATATTTCACCATTCTCTGTCGGATAAATTTCTTCAATCAGATTTTTATATTTTTCAGCAATAATTTTTCTTTTCAGCTTTAGCGTGGGAGCCAGTTCCCCGGTTTCAGGAGTCCAGTTTTCGTTCACAAGCCTGAATAATTTTATTTGCTCCGTGTGTCCCAGCGTTTTGTTGTACTTGTCCACTTCTTCCTGGTAACGTTCTATTACTTTAGGCTTTTGAATCAAGTCAGTATTGTCCCGGTAGGTTACATGATGTAAAAAGCACCAGTTGTATAAATATTCAAAATTGGGAACGATGAGTGCGGCAGTGAGTTTTTGATTTTCACCGATGACCATCAGCTGCTCAATAAACATGGACTCTTTAAAGACATTTTCTATCATTTGAGGTGCCACATATTTTCCGCCTGAAAGTTTAAAAATCTCTTTCTTGCGGTCTGTAATTCGCAGCATGTTCATTTCGTCAAGCTCGCCGATATCACCGGTATGTAACCATCCGTCTTTATCAATAGTCTCTTTTGTCTTTTTGGGGTCTTTGTAATATCCTTGCATCACATTGTCACCTTTTACCAGGACTTCTCCATCATCAGCGATTTTAACGGTCACGCCTTTGGCAAGAACGCCTACCCATCCGAACCTGACCTCCGGATAAAAACATTTGTTGGCAGCGACTACCGGTGAGGTTTCCGTAAGGCCGTAACCTTCCTGCACAAAAATCCCGGCAGCCCAGAATATTCGGGCAAGACGGGGTTGCAGAGCTGCTCCGCCCGAAATGACACCTTTCAGGGAACCTCCCAGCGCCTTGCGCCATTTGTCAAGCACCAGCTTTCTGGCCAGTGCCAGTTTTGCATTATATAAGAAACTTCTGTTTTTAGGGTTCGGGTCAAAAGCGTCCCCGACTCCGACAGACCAGAAGAAGATTCTTTTCTTCACCCCGGTCAGTTCGCGCCCCATCAAAATAATCTTGTCGTAAATTTTCTCAAAAACCCGGGGAACGGTGATGAAGGCATGCGCCTTGATTTCTTTCAGGTTGTCGATGATGGTGTCAATATTTTCAGCATAATAAATACTCATTCCAACGGACTGCCACACATAATTTCCGGTACGCTCCAGGATATGGCACAAGGGCAGGAAGCTTAGTGCCTTGTCGCCCGGTTTTACATTGGCAAGGTAGTCCTGCGCCATAAAAACATTGCTGACAATATTTTTATGGGTGAGCATCACCCCTTTGGAAAGCCCGGTAGTTCCTGAAGTATAGATCAAAGTGAGTAGGTCGTCTTCTGAAACCTCAACTTTTCTGCGCTCCAGTTCAGCGCGAAGCTGTGGTTCGTTTTCTGCACCCAGATCTGCAATCTCTTTCCAGTTTTTCACATTTTTAATCTCATCAAGAGAGTAAATGGCCTCCAGATTGTCCATCTCTTTAACAAAGTGCTTCAGATTATCGTATAATTGACGGTCCGAAACAATCAACAAACGGGAATCCGAGTGGGACAAAATATGCCGGTACTCATCCAGACTGATGGTGGGATAAATGCTCACATGAACACAGCCAATCTGTGCCATCCCGAAGTCCATGAAATTCCATTCCGGACGGTTGTTGCTCACAGTGGCAATTTTATCTCCTTTTTGAAATCCCATCTCAATCAGTCCCATGCTGATATTGTCTACGTTTGTCCTGTAATCCCTGGTGCTGAAGGTTTCCCAGCGACCATTACGCTTCACGGCAAGTGCCACATCAGTAGGGAATTTTTCCTCTGCCTGGGTCAGGAAGTCAAAAGTCCTTTTTATCTTTGTAATGTTCATGAGGTTATTTGTTTAAAACCTGAATAATTGTTGTTTAAAGTAAGATTCCTATACTAAAATAATAAAATTTTTCGGTTTTAACTAAAATTTAGAAATATTGACAGGACAAAATCGTTAATCTATAAAATTTAAATTGAGAATTATGAAAAAGATAGTGCTTTTAATCAGCCTTTTAATGGTTAGTGCTTTCACTTATGCACAAGCTGTAGATTCAGGTTCTGGTTCTGTGGGAAAAGCTCCTCTGTATACAGGTCAAAAACAAATTAATTTCGGTTTGGGTTTAGATACTGACGGACTACCGATTTATGCCCAGCTGGATTTTGCTGTGAGTCCTGATATTACCGTAAGTCCGATGGTGGCATTAACCGCCGGTAATGCATACAGTTTTACAACCCTGGGTGCTCATGGCGACTATCACTTTAACAGTTTACTGGACATTCCATCCAACTGGGATTTCTATGCCGGTGTAAATCTGGGCTTCCGTTTTTATTTGAGCGGACACAGCGGCACCGGTCCGCTGGATTTAGGACTTCAGGTAGGTGGAAGGTATTATTGGGATCAAAACTGGGGCATTAACCTTGAATTTGGCGGTGGCGCCGGATTCGGTGGTCGTGTCGGAGTTTCCAGAAAACTTTAAGCCCTCTGATTGGCTATATCCAGATCAATCTCATCTTCAGCTGTTGCAACAATACTGGCTACCGTTGCGTCGCCGGTCACGTTGACGGCTGTGCGTAACATGTCCAGCGGACGATCTACGGCAAAAATTAAAGCGATACCCTGAGCAGGAATACCTACTGCAGAAAGTACAATTACAAGCATTACCATTCCTGCTCCAGGTACGGCCGCCGACCCAATGGAAGCTAATGTAGCTGTAACAATGATGGTTAGTTGTTGTGCAAGTCCCAGGTGCATGCCGTAAACCTGTGCCAGAAAAACAGCAGCCACAGCCTGATAAAGACTGGTGCCGTCCATATTTACCGTAGCTCCAAGTGGAAGAATAAAACTGGCTGTTTCATTGGAAATGCCCAGTTTGGTTTCAGCTGTTTCCATAGTGAATGGGAGTGTGGCTGCGCTGGAGCTGGTTGAAAATGCCAGCAGTTGAACCGGTGCCATGGCTTTAAGAAATTTCCGGAAATTCAGTTTCGTGAAAAAGCGGATGAAAATTGGATAAATCACAAATATCATTAACAACAATCCTAAAATTACGGTGATAGCATACAGACCCAATGCACCAAAAAGGGCCAGTGTGTCTTTCGGGTGTTCCCCGGCCACATCTACAATCAGCGCCGCCAGCAAAGCAAAGACACCATAAGGTGCACTTTTCATAATGATATCTATGAGCTTAAGTACTATTTCATTCATGCTGACTATGAAATCTTTTACCGGTTTGACTTTTTCTGCAGGTAAAAGAACCATAGCGATCCCGAAAAGGATAGAAAAGAAAATTACCTGAAGCATTTTTGTGTTGTCGGTAAATGATTTGAAGACATTGGAAGGAACGATGTCCACCAAAGGCTGCAATGGTGATTCTTTTTTCAGCCCTTCGGCCTGCGATTGTTGCTGTGCAAGATTTTGTGCATACTTCTGGTTGAATTCCATGGCCTTTTCTTTCGGAAATACTTTGCCCGGGTCAGTAAGATTCACCAGTATCAATCCAATAATAATAGCAATTACTGTGGTAAGAATATACAACCCGAGTGTTTTGAACCCAATCCGTGAAAGCCTTGAAATATCAGTCAGGCTGCTTACGCCGCTTATCAGGGAGACGATGATCAAGGGAACCGCAATTAGTTTCAGCAGATTGATAAAAATGGTCCCTAAAGGCTTGATGTAAAAATCAGTGAATTCAATCCAATGCCACTGCACAGCCATCAGACCCCAGAGAATACCCAGTGCCATACCGATAAGAATCTTCCAGTGGAAAGCTATTTGTCTTTTCTTCATGTCGAATTAAGTAAATTTAAAAAAGGAATACCTTTAGAAAGTATCAAAATTAGTAAATTTGTTTATTATTGGTTTTTAAAATTAAGACGCATGGCAACTCCAAAAAAAATAGGAATTTTAACAGCCGGTGGAGATTGTCCCGGGCTGAATGCCGCCATACGTGGTGTGGGCAAAACTGCGATTTTGAAGTACGGAATGGAAGTGATAGGTATCTCATCGGGATATCTAGGGCTGTTGGAGAAAGATTACATTCCGTTGGATGAAGCATCTCTTTCAGGGATATTGACTCTTGGAGGAACGATACTGGGCACCTCAAGGGAAAAACCTTTTAAGAAAAATCATGACCTGGCAAATACGAAACCGGAAAAGATTAAAAGGAATTATCTGGAAGAAGGATTTGATGCCATAGTGTGCATTGGAGGAAACGGTACCATGAAAACAGCGGCTTTGCTGGCCGAGCAGGGCCTTAATGTTATCGGTATTCCCAAAACCATCGATAATGATGTTTATGGAACGGAACAGTCTTTTGGATTTGATTCTTCCCTTTGCATCGCAACAGATGCTATCGACCGGCTTCATTCAACAGCCAACTCTCACAAACGAATCATGGTTATTGAAGTAATGGGGCATCATGCCGGATGGCTGGCTTTGTATGCCGGAATTGCCGGTGGCGGTGATGTTATCCTGATTCCTGAACTGGGCTACGACATGAAATCTGTGAACAGATACCTCAAAAAAAGGGTAAAATCAGGAAAGCCTTATTCCATTGTGGTCGTGGCTGAGGGTATAAAAAAACCGGCAAAATTGTCGGCAGCTTCTTATATCGCAGCTAAAATAGAAGACGGCGTAGGTGTGGAGACCAGGAACACCATTCTGGGATACATCCAGCGAGGGGGCAGCCCTTCGCCCATGGACCGGATTCTGGCTTCCAGATATGGCGCCCGGGCAGTGGATTTAATTGCCAGCGAAGATTACGGTAAAATGGTGATGAAAAGCGGCGACAATATCAGTGTAATTCCGCTAAGTGAAGTGGGTGGAAAGCTGAACCTGGTGCCGGCGGACCATCCGCTGATAGAACGAGCACGCGGTTTTGGAGTTTGTTTTGGCGAACCAGGGCTCGAATAAATTCACAGTAAAATTATTTGTGTGAAAATGAAGCCCTGCAATTCTCCAGAGTAAAAAATTTAATCAGATAATAATGCCTTGAATTGGCATAAATGTCCATGAATGAATTCATGGACTAGTATCAAACGTCCGCCATAGGCGGACTGCGAACAATAAAGAAATCCAACAAAGCCCGGGAACAATGGCTAATTCATTTTTGCAGGTTTATATTCATTACGTTTTTAGCACAAAAAACCGGGAACCCCTCATTGATCCCGGGATGGAAAATGAACTTTGGAAATATATGGCAGGCGTCGCAAAATATAATCATTTAAATCCCCTCATAATTAACGGCACAGAAGATCATGCACATGTGTTGATTTCTTTACCTTCAACAACAACCATTGGTAAAGCGATACAACAAATTAAAGGAGCCTCTTCGTTTTGGATGAACGGCAATCTTGATGAAAATTCAGGTTTCAAATGGCAGGCCGGTTACGGTGCCTTTAGTGTTGCTCAGTCAAATCTTAAAAATACTATTGCTTATATTAAAAACCAAAAAGAGCATCATAAATCCCAATCGTTTGAAGATGAATATCTTGAATTACTTAATAAAAATGGTGTTTTATATGATAAAAGATATCTTTGGGGTTGACTATGTGTTGATTTATAACCGTCCCATCGGGACGGTTTAATACTTAGACCATGAGTTTACTCATGGGAGGCTAACATTTCTAAATTATCAAAGCAAGTAAAAAAGGAGGTAATATGAGTTATGTAAAAATTAATAAATTACACATGGCAATGTTTCTTCTCACCCTTACTTTTATATTTAGCAGTTGTCAGGCTGACCATTCCGGTACTTTGCAATCCAATGGAATAATAACAGGTCCTGATTACAGAATGTGCGCATGCTGTGGTGGTTATTATATAGTTATTGACAATACTACTTATGATTTTGATTCTTTACCTAAAGATGCCAATTTTAGTTTGCAAAACGCAACTTTTCCAATCTACGTAAAACTTGATTGGAAGCAGAATCCTGGTGCGTGTGGAAACTATATTGAAATATTAAGTATTGAAAAAGTCAGGTGATTTTTTAAGATAATGCACTAATCCTGAGAATTTGATTGTCAAAGAAAACAAGGTCACAGTCTGGTGATGCAGATGAGTTGCTGATTTTAGCAGTTGCATCTTCCGGCTTTTTGCACTGGAGGGCATTTGACCGAGCCATAAGAGCAAAAGACACAGCAGTCTCCTTGTTTAGGCCTTAATAGCTGCCCGCAGTTCGAACATTCGTAAAAAAACTGACAGGCATTCTCCGGCATGGTTTCTTCTTTGCTGAATCCGCAATAAGGACAGGTTATAACCGATTGAAGCTGTATTTCGGTGGACATTTGGAGCAGTTATTCTAATTTCTTGGCTTTGTTCCAGTAAACATCCATTTCTTCCAGATTCATCTCTTCAATGGATTTCCCGTCTTTTTGAGATTCAGTTTCAATAAACTGAAACCTTCTCTTGAATTTGCGGTTGGTTCTTTCCAGCGCATCGTCAGGGTTAATGCCGATATAACGGGCATAATTGGTCAACGCAAAAAGCAAGTCGCCAAACTCATCTTCAATACGGTCGTCAGGGGCGTTGCTTTCCACTTCGTCCCTCAACTCCTGAAGCTCTTCCATTACCTTATCCCACACCTGACCCCGGTTCTCCCACTGAAATCCTACACCTTTCACTTTTTCCTGCATCCGATAGGCTTTCAGCAAGGATGGCAGTGATTCGGGAACTCCTGAAAGTACTGATTTCTTACCTTCCTTAAGTTTCAGCTTTTCCCAGTTTTCTGCAACCTCATCGGCGGTAGCAGCATTTACATCCCCGTAAATATGCGGGTGCCGGTAAATCAACTTTTCAGAAATGCCATCCAGTATATCTTTGATATCGAAAGCCTTTTGCTCCGAACCGATTTTTGCATAAAAGACCATGTGCATCATCAGGTCGCCCAGCTCTTCTCTGATGTCATTCATATTTTTGTCCATGATAGCATCTGAAAGTTCGTAAACTTCTTCCAGTGTAAGATAGCGCAGGCTGTCGAGCGTTTGTTTTTTGTCCCAGGGACAACCGGTGCGCAGGTCGTCCATAATATCCAGCAGGCGTCCGAAAGCAGCAATTTTCTCCTCCCGGGTGGCACCGTATGTTTTGTCGTTATTTTCCACGTCCTAAAATTTTTGCAAAAATAGGACTATTCCCGTTCGTCGGGAAGATTGATTTTCAATACCGTTTTTATATAAATATGCTCAGGCAATCCAGTGAACCTGACAATTTTTTCGCCTGATAGCTTTCTGATATTTATATTTGGGATATCCCATGATAAGCGAAATGACTGCTTCATGGTCTTCAGGAATCCCGAAAAATTCCTTTAATTCTTTTTCTTTGTTGATGGCAGGAGGAATAATGCCATTCATAGTTGTTCCCAGCCCAAGCGAATGGGCTGCCATCATAGCATACGTGCAATAAATCAGGGCATTGTCGGTATGTTCTTCAGAACCCTTTTCAGCATGAAATATCAACAATGCAGGGGCATTTCTTGTAATTCTGTCACCGTCTCCTCCTTTATAATCTACTGACTTCAGGATAGGATAAAGATGATTTCTCAGGGTGTTATATGTTTCAGCCGGATTTTTTATTTTTATCAGTAATGAAGCAATTGGATTTTTCATCCAGCGGACCACATTGTCCAGAAATTCAATAACGTAAGGCAGCGACTTTTCAATGACAGCCCGGTTGTTAATGGCCGTAATGTGCATTTTTTCAGGCATGGCTCCAAAGGGAGCAAAAGCAATAGCATCGAGGATTTGGTTCATCACTTCATCAGAAACGGGCTTGCCGGTGAACTTTCTGACGGAACGCCGTGTGGCAAGAAAGTCCATAAAACTTTTATAATCAACATGGTTTTCAGGTAAAGGAAAGAAATCATGTTTATAAGACAACCCATCCACAATAATAGCTTCGGGTTTGCAAACAGCCATGCATTGTCCACAAAGCTGACAGATAGCCTCTCTTCCGGAAATGATATAAACCTTCCTTTGCTCGTTGACACCATAAATGTGACAGGGGCAAATTTCAACACACAGTCTGCATTGGGTGCAAGCCTCCTGATTTATGAAATTTTTCATGGCCTCCGTTTTACACGAATATACACATTTTTAGGTAAATAAGCAAGAAACTTGTGTTAAGAAAAGGTGGGAAATTGTAGCAAGCAGAGCAATATTATTTCGGTTCTTTCATCGCATGTTGAAGGGCGGCCGCCTTTGTCTCAATTTCGTTGCAAGCGATGACGAGAATTGGTTTCCAAAGAGAATGAATTCATAAAGAAATTATAGGGTTTGTTTCATCAACATTCAGCTCCTGCCAGACTATGGTTTAAGTCCGTACCAAAGCCTATATATCACTGTACATAATATTTATTTTCTTTTTACCTTATTCTTAAATATAAGCTTTTATCCGAAGAATGTCCGAAGAAGGTAAGGAGAAAATACGAAGAAGTGTAAGCTTTGGTACGGACTTAGAACGGCTTTGGTGGCTGGTTGAACCAGAGCAGGTGTTTTTCCTCAAAATTGTGATGGCAGAAACAGGGTAACGAAAACAGGAGTATTATTATGGGAATAGCAAAGCGTATTGCGATTGTTTAAGTGGGTTGGGCATGGATGGTGGATGTTTTTTTCAAACGATGGGGAGATGGAGTCGTACCTCCAACGCTTATTATGGTTCAAACATGATCCAGTTTGCAGCAGCTTCCATGGTCGAAAATGGCCTGATTCTTAAATCCGTTTCTTCCCTTTCTCCAAGAAGAGGGAAAACAATTGTTTTCGGATTGCCACAAACTACGGCTAGTTTAAGTTTTTTGAGATAATCCTGATTTCTCATGAAAGAGATGAGTGTTTTAAAACTTGTCATATCCATTGAAAGTTCGCAACTTGACAGATCAGTTATCAATCCTTTAAGAGATTCGGTAACCAGATTATTGTCAATGAGATAGTTCCATGAATCAATAATATCAAGGGTTGCAGTGGTTTCCACAAAACGCCTGACTAATACAGAATTTGGATACACACTGTGTTTTTCATATACGAAGCCCATAAATGCAGTTTTATGTTGTTTTACTCGTATCTGTCAAAATCCGGTTGATTTTGAACAGCGACATTATCAGTGGAATGACCATGATGCACAAAGTTGCTATCTCTGTTATTTTGTTTTGATCTTTATTTTTCAGATGGGTCATTTAAAACGTTTGATGACAAGTTGTGGTCTATTCGAATTTTGGAGAATCAAAGATAATACTTCCTTTAGGAATTGCAAAAAAAAGTAATGTAATATTTTGTTTTGTAGTTATTTATAATAACCATCTTAACTTTTCCTTGTTACAACCTAAAATCCGCAGGGTACAAACAAAAAAGCGCCTCCCGAAAGAGACGCTTTGAAAATATTTAAAAGAACGTGTTAATATCTGTAATGCTCCGGTTTGTAAGGGCCATCCTGTTTTACGCCGATGTAAGCAGCCTGGTCCGGTGTGAGTTTAGTCAGTTTCACCCCTAGTTTTTCGAGGTGCAACCGTGCAACTTCTTCGTCGAGGTATTTGGGCAGACGGTATACATCCACTTCGTACTTGTCTCTTTTCTCCCACAGGTCGATTTGTGCCAGGGTCTGGTTGGTAAAGGAGTTGCTCATCACGAACGAAGGATGTCCGGTGGCACAACCCAGGTTCACCAGGCGGCCTTCTGCCAGCAGATAAATGGAATGCCCGTCGGGGAAGACATATTTGTCAACCTGAGGTTTCACATTGATTTTTTTAATGCCTGAGAATTTCTCCAGTTTGGCAACCTGAATTTCGTTATCAAAGTGGCCGATGTTGCAGACGATGGATTCGTCTTTCATGGCGGCCATATGATCGATGGTAATGATATCGCGGTTTCCGGTGGTAGTCACAAAAATATTTCCCTCTTTTACGGCTTCTTCCATGGTGGTGACTTCAAAACCTTCCATAGAAGCCTGCAATGCACAGATGGGGTCAATTTCGGTAACAATTACACGGGCTCCGTAAGCACGCATGGACTTGGCGGAACCTTTACCCACATCGCCGTATCCTGCTACCACGACTACTTTTCCTGCAATCATCACATCTGTAGCTCTTTTGATTCCGTCGGCCAGCGATTCGCGGCATCCGTAAAGATTATCAAATTTAGATTTGGTAACGGAGTCATTTACGTTGATGGCAGGGACTAAAAGAGTACCATTTTCTTTCATCTGATACAAACGATGAACACCGGTGGTGGTTTCTTCAGAAACGCCTTTCCATTCTTTGACAGTGTTGTGCCAATTGTTGGGTTCTTCTGCCAGGGTTTTCTTCAATAGGTTGAGGATTTCTGTTTCTTCCAGGCTGGTAGGTTCAAAATCCAGTGTGGATGCATCTTCTTCAGCGGCGTATCCTTTGTGGATTAATAGGGTGGCATCGCCACCATCGTCAACGATAAGGTTTGGCCCTTTTCCTTCCGGGAAGGACAATGCCTGCTTGGTGCACCACCAGTAATCTTTCAGCGTTTCGCCTTTCCAGGCAAAAACAGGAGTCCCCTTTGGATTTTCAGGAGTTCCGTTCTTTCCAACAGCAACAGCTGCTGCGGCATGATCTTGTGTAGAGAAAATATTGCAACTTGCCCAACGGACGTTAGCACCCAGTTCTACGAGTGTTTCAATCAATACGGCAGTTTGAATGGTCATGTGGAGGGAACCGGTAATGCGGGCTCCTTTTAAAGGTTTGGATGCGCTATATTTTTCACGAAGCGACATCAGACCGGGCATTTCTTTCTCGGCGATCTCTATTTCTTTGCGGCCCCAGTCGGCCAAATGTAAGTCAGCAACTTTGTATTCCAATTGAGTTAAGGTTTTTGTGTCAGACATAATTTGTGATTTATGTTGAAAATTTTTGCAAAAGTAAATAATTTTTGGGTTGGTTATTGAATTGTTTACTGTCACTCCCCAATTCGTGCTCGTTGCAAACTAGGATGAGAGATCGGGAATAATAAGGAAAACCAGTCTCATAAGTCAAAGCATGCGAGAGCGACAAATTCAAAACAAACGTTTGCTTTTGCAACATTATACAGTGAGGAATTTAACGAACATTATATTTAAACCCATTCATATTGACCCGGATATCGGATAAAATTGGTACTTTTGTAGTCATAATTCAAATCCTTCCCTTTGGTAAGGTATTTTGATTTATGAAGAAGGGTGGAGAGATTAGGCTCTGTGAATCCCTGGCAACCTACCTGGTAAAGGAAAAGGTGCCAATACCTAACCTGTTCATTTTGAATGGGAAATAATAAATTAAAGCACTTACTCATGAAAAATATGATGTACTTTAATCATTATCCCACGGTTTAAACGGCCTTTAAACCGGTGATGGGATTTCAGGGTGGGTTTGCTGCCCTGTGAAGGTATATCTTTAAACTGAAGACAGACAAGATGAAATCAAATATAAAAGACGAACTACAAAAGCGGGTGCTGGTGCTTGACGGCGCTATGGGAACGATGATCCAACGGTATCATCTGGAAGAGGATGATTTTCGTGGGGAACGTTTCAAAGACTGGACAAGGCCGCTCAAAGGCGATAACGACCTGCTGATTCTTACGCAACCACAGATCATACGTGCAATTCACGAGCAATATCTGGAGGCAGGGGCTGATATTCTTGAAACCAATACCTTTAACGGTACCCGTATTTCACAAAGCGATTACGGGATGGAAGCATCGGTTTATGAAATCAATCTGAATGCTGCCCGCACGGCCCGTGCTGCCGCTGACAAATATACAGCCCTGAATCCCCAAAAGCCCAGATTTGTGGCGGGAGCCATGGGACCCACCAACAAAACGGCTTCCATGTCGCCGGATGTGAATGACCCCGGTTTTCGCAATGTGAGTTTCGATGATCTGGTAGCCAATTATTACGAACAGGCCTCGGCTTTGCTGGAAGGCGGTGCTGATGTGCTGCTGGTAGAAACCATATTCGATACACTGAATGCCAAAGCTGCTCTTTTTGCCATCAATCAAATTATGGAAGAGCGGAAAAAGAAAAACGACGGGAACATTGAAAAGATCCCCGTCATGGTTTCGGGAACCATCACCGATGCCAGTGGCCGCACCTTGTCGGGACAGACGCTGGAAGCGTTCTTTACTTCTGTCAATCATGTGGATCTGCTCAGTGTGGGGCTGAACTGCTCCATGGGGGCGGAACAAATGAGGCCCTATCTGGCCGAGCTTTCGCGCATTGCCCCGTTTCCCGTCAGTGTTTATCCTAACGCCGGATTGCCCAACCAGTTTGGGGAATATGATGAAACGCCGCAAAAGATGGCGGGCCACATCAAGGATTTTCTGGACAACCGTTATGCGAATATCGTGGGCGGCTGTTGCGGTACCACACCGGATCACATCCGCGAGCTCGTAAAACTGGCCGAAAAGGCAGAAAAAAGAGCCATTCCTGAGAAAAAACACGTTACCGAACTCAGCGGCCTGGAACCGGTGAAAGTTGAAAAGGAGAAGAATTTTGTAAATATAGGTGAGCGCACCAATGTAAGCGGTTCGCGGCGTTTTGCAAGATTGATCAGGGAAGGCAAATACGAAGAAGCCCTTTCTGTAGCCCGCGACCAGGTGGAAAACGGCGCCCAGATTCTGGATGTCAGCATGGACGACGGGATGCTGGATGCCGAAAAGGAAATGGTGCGTTTTCTCAATATGCTGGCGTCTGAACCCGAAATATCCAGACTGCCCATCATGATCGACTCTTCCAAATGGGAGGTGATCGAAGCCGGTTTGAAATGCATTCAGGGAAAGGGGATTGTAAATTCCATCAGTCTGAAAAATGGTGAAGAAGAGTTTCTGGAACACGCCCGGAAAATTAAAGCATACGGAGCAGCCACGGTGGTGATGGCCTTTGATGAACAGGGACAGGCTGCCACGCTGGAAAGACGTATTGAAATCTGCCAAAGAGCGTATGAATTGCTCACCCAAAAAGCCGGTTTTCCGCCCGAAGACATCATTTTCGACCCGAACATCCTGGCCATCGGTACCGGCATGGAAGAACATAACAATTACGCAGTTGATTACATAAAAGCCACAAAATGGATCAAGGAAAACCTGCCCTGGTGCAAGGTCAGCGGCGGGGTGAGCAATCTTTCGTTTTCTTTTCGCGGCAATGATACTGTCAGGGAAGCCATCAATTCCGTGTTTCTGTTCCATGCCATCAAAGCCGGTATGGATATGGGTATTGTAAATCCCGGGATGTTGCAGATTTATGATGAAATCCCTGAGGATCTGAGAAACCTGGCCGAGGATGTGGTATTGAACCGGCGCAGAGATGCCACCGAAAGGATGCTGTTGTATGCCGACAAGATTAAAGATCAGCACACTAAAAAGACAGAAAAAGAAGATGCCTGGCGGAGCGCACCTGTGGAAGAAAGGCTGAAACATGCGCTGGTGAAAGGGATTACCGATTTTATTGAAGAGGATGTGGAAGAAGCCCGCAAGAAACTGCCGCGGGCACTGGATGTTATTGAGCAGCCCCTCATGGCCGGAATGAACGTGGTAGGCGATTTGTTTGGCGACGGCAAGATGTTTTTGCCGCAGGTGGTGAAAAGCGCCCGGGTGATGAAGAAAGCCGTTTCCTATCTGTTACCGTATATTGAAGCCGAAAAAACCGGTGCCAGTTCCAATGCCGGAAAAGTGGTGCTGGCCACGGTGAAAGGCGATGTGCATGATATCGGGAAAAACATTGTGGGCGTGGTGTTATCGTGCAATAATTATGAAGTAATTGATTTGGGGGTGATGGTTCCGGCAGAGAAAATTCTGGAAGTGGCTGAGAACGAAAAAGCCGATGTGATTGGCCTGAGCGGTTTGATTACCCCATCGCTGGAAGAGATGGTACACGTGGCTTCGGAGATGAAACGCAAGGGCATGAAGACGCCTTTGCTCATCGGAGGTGCCACCACTTCGACCATTCATACGGCCGTGAAAATTGCCCCCGGTTATGATCAGCCGGTAATCCATGTGCGGGATGCTTCCAAAGTTACCGGTGTGTTGAGCCGGTTGTTTTCCGTCTCAGAGCATGCCACTTTTGTTAAGGAGGTTGAAGAATCCTACGAAAAACTCCGTCAGCAGCATCTGGGCAGACAGCAGGAGAAAAATTATATCAGTCTGGAAGAAGCCCGCCGGAACCGTTACAACGGGGATTGGGTTGCTGACAATATTGACAAACCCCGGCTCATCGGGAACCGTTATTTTGAAGATTTTCCCCTGGAGGAATTAAGGCCCTATATCGACTGGACTTTCTTTTTCCATGCCTGGAGGCTCAACGGCAAGTATCCGGCCATTTTTGACGATCCGGTGAAGGGAGAAGAAGCCCGGAAGCTTTTTGAAGATGCACAGCAGATGCTGGACCAGATTATCGAAGAAAAATGGCTCCGGGCCAAAGGAGTAGCCGGCATTTATCCGGCCAACTCGGTTGGTGACAGTGTGGAGATTAAAACCGAAAACGGAGAGGTAATTCCTTTTCATTTTTTGAGAAATCAGGAACAAAAGGAGTCCGGTTATCCCAACCTGTGTTTGTCGGATTTCATCGCTCCGAAGGAAAGCCGGATAGAGGATTACCTGGGATTTTTTGCTGTTACGGCAGGGTTGGACATTGAGGAACACATCCGGCGGTTTGAGGCAGACAATGACGATTATAATGCCATTATGCTGAAGATTATGGCCGACCGGCTGGCAGAAGCTTTTGCTGAAAAGCTGCATGAAATGGTGCGGAAAGAGCTTTGGGGATATGCTGCCGATGAGAGCATACCCATGGAGCAGATCTTAAGGGAAAAATACCGGGGTATTCGTCCTGCGCCGGGTTATCCGGCCTGTCCGGAGCATTCCGAAAAGGAAAAGCTTTTTGACCTGCTAAAGGCAACCGAAAAGGCAAACATAACCCTTACGGAGAATTTTGCCATGTATCCCGGGGCTTCCGTGAGTGGGTATATCCTGGCACATCCCGACTCGCAGTATTTCAATGTGGGCAGGATATTGCCCGATCAGGTGAGGGATTATGCCGAAAGAAAAGGACTGAGTGAAGAAAGGGTGAAAGTGCTGTTGAATATGAATTTAGTTGAGTGAGAAAGTTAGAAGACGATGATCTTGATAAATATAGTTTGAAATAAATAATCTCTGTGAAACTCTGTGACTCCTTTGTGAGACTTTGTGTAATAGCTGAACCACAAAGAGCACTAAGAAGGCACAAAGGAACACAAAGGAAAAACGGAATAAAGAGTTAAGGTGTTGTTGAATATGAATTTGGTGGAGTGAAGAAGTCGGAAGACATTTGTTGGAGATGCTGATTAATAAAGTGTTGTAGATATAATAATAAAAGGTTGAATAGAAAATCTCTGTGAAACTCTGTGACTCCTTTGTGAGACTTTGTGTAATAGCTGAACCACAAAGAGCACGAAGAAGGCACAAAGGGGCACAAAGGAAAACAGAACATAGAAACGCATGGATGAATTAAAAGTAACTGAGTATATAGAGCGGGCGGATAAAACCCTGTTTTCGTTTGAGTTGTTGCCGCCGTTGAAGGGGCAGAATTTCGATTCCATTCAGGAAGCCATCGATCCGTTGCTGGAGTTCGATCCGGCTTTCATTAATATAACCTATCATCAGGAAGAGGTAGTGTATGTTCCATTGACCAACGGTCTGATGAAAAAGCGAATCATGAGAAAACGTCCTGGGACTGTCGGAATTACGGCTGCCATTAAATTCCGTTATGGTATTCCCGTGGTGCCACATATTATTTGCGGAGGATTTACAAGAGAAGAGACCGAAAATGCGTTGATTGATCTTAATTTTCTGGGGGTTAAAAATCTTCTGGTGGTGCGCGGTGATCCTCAGGAAGGACAAAAAGAATTTGTCCCGGAGCCTGACGGAAATACACACTCCATTGAACTTGTTGAACAGATTGCCAAATTGAACAAGGGAGAATACCAAGAAAAGGAACTTAAGAATACCCGTGCTACAGATTTTTGTATAGGAGTAGCTGGTTATCCGGAAAAGCATGCTGAATCTCCCAACCTGGAAAGTGATCTCCACTTCCTGAAGAAGAAGGTGGAAGCAGGCGCCGAGTATATCGTCACCCAGATGTTTTTCGACAACCGGAAATATTTTGACTTTGTGAAGAACTGTAGGGCCAAAGGCATCAATGTGCCCATTATCCCGGGACTGAAACCTGTTTCTTCCCAATCGCAAATGGCCATTTTGCCCAAGACTTTCAATGTGGATATGCCCGAGGCGCTGGTGAAAGAAATGCTGAAATGCAAAAACAACAGCGAAGTCAGGCAGGTGGGGGTGGAATGGTCCATCCAGCAGGCCAAAGAGTTGCTGGAATTTGGCGTTCCGGTTATCCACTTTTATACCATGGGTAAGTCGGACAACATCCGAAAAATTGCTAAGGAAATATTTTAGGCTCAGGATACGTTACGATTGAGTAATTCGTTCAGAAATTGATACTACATTTTTTTTTATTTTTGTTCAAACTGAATGCATGAAAACATTAGACCGGTTTCTTAAACCCCAAAAACAACTAGCTGTATTGATTGATCCAGATAAGCTTTCGGATAATCAGTATGCAGAAATTTCTAAAATTGCCGGTGAAGCTGGTGTAAATTTTCTTTTCGTAGGTGGAAGCCTTCTTACCAGTGACACTTTGTTCCGTTGTATACGAATTTTGAAAGAAAACAGTAATATTCCTGTGGTGCTTTTTCCGGGTAATACCTATCAGATTAGCCGCAATGCTGATGCTATTTTGTTTTTGTCGCTCATATCAGGGCGAAATCCGGATATGTTGATTGGAATGCATGTGATTTCTGCACCTTACATAAAATTAAGCGGACTGGAAGCCATTCCAACAGGCTATATGCTCATCGATAGCGGCAAGCCGACTTCAGTTACTTACATGAGTAATTCCATGCCTATTCCGCGTGATAAAAAGGATATTGCAGCCTGTACCGCTATGGCCGGAGAAATGTTGGGCCTTAGATTGATTTATATGGATGCCGGCAGCGGGGCTGATGTTACCATTTCTGAAGAGATGATCCGTTTTGTAAAAGGCTCTATCGAAGTGCCTTTGGTTATCGGTGGCGGCATCAAAAGTCCGGAAATTGCCGAAAAGATGTTAATTGCCGGTGCCGATACCATTGTGGTCGGAAATCATTTTGAAAAGAATCCCAAAGAGATCTTCGACTTTATGGACGTGGTCCGTAAAGTGAATGGCCAATAATTAAAGTGGCACGTGCTGCAAGCGCGTGCCTCATCATTCACAACTTATTTAATCAATTCCATCCGTAACATATTCAAAGCTACCAGTGCAGAACGCCGAATGTTCCGTCCGCGGTGTTCCCCAAAATGGAATCTTTGTGAAATAACGCCATTGGGTCCGGCCAGTGCTATCCAGGTAGTCCCGACTGGTTTTTCCTCTGTGCCTCCGTCAGGGCCGGCAATACCTGAAGTAGCCATCGCATAATCAGTTTTAAGCCGCTCGCGGGCTCCTGTCGCCATTTGTTCCACCACATCCTGACTGACAGCGCCATATTCTTCAAGTGATGCTGAAGAAACGCCCAGTAGATTCATTTTGACTTCATTGGAATAGGAAATGATAGAACCCTTGTAATAGTCAGAACTTCCCGCAATGCTGGTAATAAGATGAGCAATGTAACCTCCGGTGCAGCTTTCTGCTGTGGCAATTGTCTTTCCTTTTTCCTTCAACAGGTTTCCTATAGCTTCTTCCAGCGACATATCATCGTATCCGTATATGACTTCCGGAACGTATTGTTTTAATGCTTCCGTCAATTGTTGTAACTCATTTTCCAATGCCTGTTTGTCAGGACCTTTCGCAGAAAGGCGTAATCTGACAAGACCAGGCTGGGGTAGATAAGCCAGCTTGACGTAAGGAGGAAGATTATCTTCCCAATCTTTAATTTTTGCAGCCAAAAACGACTCTCCTACGCCTGTTGTCATGATAGTTTTGTGCACTACTGCCCCAAGCTTATAGCGTTTGGCAAGTCTAACTATAACTTCATCTGAAAACAGAGACTTCAGTTCATAAGGTACGCCGGGCAGTGAAACAAAAACTTTATCGTCTTTTTCGAACCACATGCCTGGTGCTGTTCCGTTGTTGTTTTGCAGCGGGATGCATTTTTCCGGAATCAGGGCTTGCATTTTATTGACTTCTGTAACCTCATAATGGCGGAGGGAAAAAATCTTTTTTACATTTTCAAAGGTGCCTTCATCAAAAATCATCTCTGAATTAAAGTATTCAGCCAAAGACTTTTTTGTGATATCATCCCTGGTAGGGCCGAGTCCACCGGAAATTATAATAATTTGAGCACGTTCAGACGCCTGGTCCAAAGCAGCTTTTATTGCATAATCATCATCGGCAATGGTGGTGATTTGTACCACCGAAATCCCAGCTTTATTCATTTCAGATGCCAGCCAGGAAGCATTGGTATTTACCACCTGACCAATCAGTAACTCATCGCCAATATTGATAATTTCAGCATTCATCTCTCTAATTTTTTAACTTTGCAAAGGTAACTGAATAATTTTTGAACAATTATGTTAAAAAATGCTGAATTAGTATTGAACACAGACGGGAGTGTTTACCATCTGAAGCTGAACCCCGGAGACGTTGCTGAAACCATTATTCTGGTGGGAGATCCGGGTCGTGCGAAATTGATATCCACCTATTTTGATGAGATAGAACTTGAAAATCAAAATCGTGAAATAAACACATTTACCGGAACGTATAAAGATACAAGACTTACGGTGATGTCCACCGGTATGGGACCGGACAATATTGAAATTGTTGTAAACGAGCTGGATGCTCTGTTCAATATTGATTTTAAAACCAAAAGTCCGAAAGAAGAAAAACAATCATTGAACCTGATAAGAATAGGTACCTCCGGAGCTTTGCAGGCTGATATCGGCGTAATTGAATCTTATGTGGTTTCGGAATATGCCATCGGATTGGATGGGTTGGCTTATTTCTATGAGGATGGCCCCAATGTGATTGAAAAAAACATGACCCAAGGTTTTATTGATTATATGAAATGGGACGCCAATCTTCCGAGACCTTATGCCATCAGAGGTTCTGAATATCTTTTGGAAAAACTGGGTTATGGCTGGCGTAAAGGTATTACGCTGACTGCTCCCGGATTTTATGCTCCCCAGGGCCGGGAACTCAGGTTGAAGGTAAAAGACAAGACCATTATCGACCGTGCCTGCAAGTATGGGTACAATGGCTATGTGGTTTCCAATTTTGAAATGGAAACTTCCGCATTGTATTCACTTTCTGCCATGCTGGGTCATGAAGCTATGACCGTTTGCGATATTATTGCAAACCGAATTACAGATGATTTTAATCCTAACTACAAGGAAAGCATGAATCATCTGATTCAGCAAATGCTGGACAGACTGGTTGAGCTATAACCCGGAATTTCTTTAAGCAGGGCTATTTTCCTGGTAAGTACGTTCGCAAAAACTTTCTATTGCCGGAAATATTTTTTCAGGTGCTTCTATGTATCCTGTGTGTCCTACGTTGCCAAGGATAATTCCTTCGCAGTTTTTAGGAAGGCTCATTTGGTGGGCTAACTCCGGTAATGAAGCTCTGGGGTCTTCTTTCCCCACTACAAAAAATACAGGAACGTCTATAGTTTTCAGTAATTCATGGAAATCTTCCCTTTCGGCCATGCCTCTCAGTGCTGCAATAATGGCTTCGGCAGAAGATTGGTATCCCAATTGTTTTAAGTCCTCAATTTCCTGGCTACACCTGCTGACATTTTCCTGCGCAAAAAGGCTGGGAATGAATTTTAAAATGAAATCTTTATGATTATTCTGAACCGCTTCTAAGGTTCTGATACGATTGGCTCTGGCTTCCGGTTGGTCCGCAGCAGCATGTGAATGAAACAAAACGATCCCTGCAAGGTTTTCAGGAAATAATTTAGCAAATGCCAGCGAAACGTAACCACCCATAGAATGTCCCACCAAAATGGCTTTTGAAATATTTTCACCTTCCAGTACGGCTTTAACGGCTTCAGCCATGAATGACATGGTGTGAACTGAATCATAAACTGAAGATTTTCCGAATCCGGGAAGATCAATGGCAATAGTTTTGAAGTGGGGACTGAGAAACTCCACAAATTTATCCCATACGTGGAGATTTACAGGAAAACCGTGAAGCAAAACCACTGCCGGGCCGGTTCCTTGTACTGTATAGTTGATGTTCTTTCCCTTCCAGGCCAGATATTTTTCCATGATATGTGTTTTTAAAACTTCATTTTAAAATGTTGCACAAAATTAAGTCATAAAACCCTTGGCTATTCAGATATTGACAAATGAATTTTGGGAGTTTATTTTTTGCAATCCATTTTATAGATGAAAAACAGGGAAGCCAGAATTACGATCATGAAAAGCGCGAAAAAGGGAAGAAATCCGAAATGTTTGATGATCCAACCTCCCGCAAGCGGAAAAATGGCGGGCAGAATGTTTCCCGCACCTGCGATGCCGGTATAAAGTGCGCGGTTAGTATTCCCTGAGATTTCCAACAGAACTCCATTCATTGAGATATTATACGCTGTATAGATGATACCGCCGAAAAAGAAAACAACTGCAAGTGATGGTAGCTGATAAGGCAGAAGCAAAACCAACGGGCTGATAAAGGTAAGCAACGCGCCTCCGTAAAGCAGGTAACGGTATTTGTATTTTCCGGCAAGGAAAAACAGGAGAAATCCCGTCGTTACCGTCCCGATGATTTTAATGAGCAACATCCATCCGGTGGCACTGCTCTGTGTATGATAAATTTCTTTTCCGAACAAAATGATGAAGGGCAAAAAAGAAATGCTGATGCCCATGGTATTGATAAATCCCAAAAAGTATTTTAAGCGCGGATTTTGTTGCCATTCCTCACCGATAAGTTTCAGGAAATGTCCCGGACTCTGTACGGAAAGTTTGGACGGAACCGCTTCTTTTAAATTCCACAATCCTAAAGAAGCAACAAACAGGGCGGCAAAAGCAATCAGAAACAAATAGCCGTAATTGTCGGGATAACCGGTTAAGGAAAGTATTTTTTTTGCAGCCAGTGCTGCGAGAAACAGCAGGACTCCATTGATAACCTGACGAATGGAAAAGAATGTTTTTCTTGATTCCGTCAATACGGATTTGCCCAAAATATCAGTGTAACTTACATTGGCAAAGGCGCCGCTGAAGGAGAATATACTGATGAGAATAAAGATAAGCCAGATAATGAGCGGATGTGGCAGGTGAGGAGAATAAATGAGCATCAGACCCATGCCCAGCAGTGCCAGAATGCGGGCATTAATTCCCAATACGAGAAAGTTTTTTTTGTAATGATAGTTGCTGATGAAAGGCGCAAAGAAAAGTTGGGTAAAGCTGGAACCACCGACCATGATGGCGGTCATAATTCCTATCTGAACAGCTGAACCGCCGGCATCGACCAGCATAGCGGGAATGATGGTATCCACATCCATAAAAGGCCGCGAAAGCGCCAGAAATCCGGCATGCCAGAGAAAAGAATAAAAATTATTCTTTGATATTTTGGGTGTTAACTCCATATTGTGAAAAAGTGGCAGGCAAATATAACCAAGTTAAGAATGAGAAAAGATATTAAACTTTTGCCTTGTAAAACAACAAAGCCCCCACTATTGTGGAGGCTTTAGTTGCCCGACCAGGGCTCGAACCTGGACTCTTCTGATCCAGAATCAGACGTGTTGCCAATTACACCATCAGGCAATGAGGCTGCAAAAGTAAAAAATTCTTTTTTTGCGTAGCCTTGTATTTAAATTTTTTTCTTTTTAAAACTCCAGGTTGAGAGGTGTCCTTGGAAAAGGAATCACATCGCGGATGTTGGTCATTCCTGTCATGAAAAGGATCAGACGCTCAAAACCAAGGCCAAAACCTGAATGCGGTACTGTTCCGAATTTGCGGGTGTCGAGATACCACCACATGGTAGATTCCGGAATATTTAACTCTTTTATTTTGGCGTACAGCTTTTCATAGCTTTCTTCACGTTGTGATCCTCCAACAATTTCTCCAATTTGGGGGAACAAAATATCCATGGCGCGCACAGTTTTCCCGTCTTCGTTCTGTTTCATGTAGAAAGCCTTGATGCTGGCGGGATAATCCGTCAGAATTACCGGTCTTTTGAAATGTTTTTCAACAAGATATCTTTCGTGTTCTGATTGTAAATCGGCGCCCCAGCCTTCTATCACATATTGGAATTGTTGCTTTTTGTTGGGCTTCGAGCTCATCAAAATATCGATAGCTTCCGTATAGGTTACACGAGCGAAAGGCTCGTCCAGCACAAACTTAAGCTTTTCGATAAGCTCCATGGAACGTTCTTCTGCCTTTTTGTTTTTTTCCTCGTCCTGTAACCGGTTGCTTAGAAATTCCAGGTCTTCCTTGCAATGATCCAGTCCGTATTTTACTACATATTTCAGCAAATCCTCAGCTAAATCCATGTTGTCGGTCAGGTCATAAAAAGCCATTTCCGGTTCGATCATCCAGAATTCTGCAAGGTGGCGGGTAGTGTTGGAGTTTTCGGCACGGAAAGTGGGGCCGAAAGTATAGATATTTGAAAGTGCCAACGCTGCCAGCTCACCTTCCAACTGACCGGAAACCGTAAGGTTCGCAGCTTTTCCGAAGAAATCGTTTTTATAATCGATGGTTCCGTCCGGATTTTTGGGCAAATGCTCAAGATCTAATGTGGTAACCTGAAACATTTCACCGGCCCCTTCTGCATCGGAACCAGTAATAATCGGAGTATGAATATTATAAAATCCTCTATCGTTAAAGAACTGATGAATGGCAAAAATCATGGCATGACGCACGCGGGCCACTGCACTGAATGTACTGGTGCGGAACCTGAGATATGCTTTTTCACGAAGGAATTCCAGACTGTGTTTTTTAGGTTGCAACGGATATTCATCCGGATTAGCTTCCCCAAGAATTTCAATAGTTTGTGACTGAACTTCCACTTTCTGACCGCTTCCCATAGATTCTGCCAAAATCCCGTCCACGGAAAGGGATGCTCCCGTGTGAATTCTGTTCAGAAGTTTGTCGTTTTCCTCATTCATTTCCACTACAATCTGGACATTATTCAGAGTGCTTCCGTCGTTCATGGCAATGAAAGCCACATTTTTACTGGAACGCTTTGTTCTGACCCATCCTTTTACATTAATTGTGCTACCGTAATCTGTCCTTTGCAGCAGTGTTTTGATTTCTGTTCGTTTCACTTCCTTAACTGATTAAATGAATTTGCAAAAAAACTAAATTTCAGGGAACTAACGGTAGCGATTTGGAAGTTTTTTGTGAAGATGTTGGAAATCAAACCAAATTTGGATTTATTCGGTGTATAATATTCACAAGATGGTCACTTATAGTGAAGTTATGGAAAGAGATTCTTAAAAACAACGGGGCTGTTAAAAAACTTTAACAACTAAAATCATGCCAGATTTAAAATATTTTTACATTTGT
>JACZJI010000034.1 GCA_014860665.1 Bacteroidales bacterium
GATTCATACCCTGTCCTGGTTGCGGGTCGTAGTTTAGACAGAAACTGGCCCAGCACAGCAAAACGCATGCGGGTGTTCTGCTGTGCATCGGTACGCGGATTGCGAACGGATGCCGGGCGGATTCTGAATACCTGGGCTCCGTCTCTTACGGAACCCACAACGTTGCCTACACGTCCTTTGTAGGCGCCATAGAGGCCTTGTTGTCCTTTACCCATGGCATTGAAAATTTAAATTACACATAATTTTGTTTTTTATGCAGCTTTCGCTGCGGTTTATAATACCTACTTGCCTGCAAAAACCAAGCTATCGTACTGAATGACAATAAATTTGCCGGCACTTTCCGGTGTTTGCCGGTTGCCTGACAACACGGCACTGACACGATCCGGCAACAACAGGCAAATACCGGCAATTCCAACCTGACAGGCAGGCAGTTATGTCAGATGGTCCATAAATCACATCATGTAACCGGGCGATTTTTGAGTATTGAGACGTTTTAAGACGTTTTGAAACGGAAATCCCGGCAAAAACACCTGAATTTCGAAATTGAAACAGACGTTTCTCATTGAATTTCAATACTATATTCGTTTAAAACCGAATAGATGCCTGTAAACGAGTGCTTTAAAGTACCCACCTCCGACATAGGTCCGACACAAGTCCGACATAAGTCCGACACAAGTCCGACGACGGTCGGACATACGTCGGAGGAAGGTGGGAGTTACATGGGAGTCAGGAGGGCGGAGGCTTCGCTTTCCCTGAAGATCATTTTCATCTTATGAACCCGTAAAAATCTTGTCTGATTGAGCCCCCATTTTGGCCAAAAGTGACCAAAAGTGGCCATTTCGGACAAAGCTTAGAATCCAGTTCCATAAATTTGTATTAAAAAGATGAACATTATGTTATATGAAATAGCCATGAGCAACATTTTAACACTAACCGAAATGATTATTCATGGCGTATTCCATCTGACCGATAAATTATAAACAGATGAAAATTGGAGGCAAACGATGTTACCGGAAGGAGGAAATTGACCGTTTTCTGCAAAATGGATGAAATTTAATCATGACTTATATACTAGAAATAATAATATAAAAGGCTATAAAACAACATATTACACGGCGTCCATTTAAATTTTATTAACAATATAAACCTATGTTTATTAATAATTTACGTTTAAAATGACACGTTTTTTTAAAAATAGTTCTCCACAGTTTGTGGTATATCCCATTGATACTTAGTAAATTTGTGGCAAGAAACGGGATTCTTTGATGTTTTTAAAAAATAGTATTTAAGAAAAAAAAATTGGAAGAAACAGGCACATACGACTCTTTGGGGAAATTATTTCAGTTCTATCTCGACTCCGAAAAAACGGACCGGTATTTTCGTGCCTTGTTTCAAAAATTGCATCCTGAAGAAAAGCAGGATTATGAGCAGGCCGCGAACCCTGGATTCAATGCGAAAAAAAGGCACCTCCCTGACAAACTGATTGGCGGGAAAATCATCTACAGGAAAGAAGATGTGGACAAATTGCTGGAATGAACTAACCCGAAGCAGGAATTCGTCATACCGAAAGTTCCTCCCCCTTCAACACACAGTCCAACGCACCCCCTCCAAAGGGGGACAATATCCGGCTTTGATATTCATTTATTCTTTCGGTCTTCCTTCTTCCGAAAACAATTTCTTAACCGGACGCATCTGGAAATTAATTTTTATTTATACTATTTCTAAATAATTTTCTATATTTGTTCTGTAAACTAACTTTTTGACGCAAAACATCAAAAGGTCCTTTATTTTTAACTATTGTGAAAACAATACTTAATAAGCTTGCGAAACATCTTTTGACGCTTTTCACGATGATTCCGCGCAAAATTCCATTCGATGATATTTTAATAACGATTTTTAAAAAGGTGTTCTTTCCATCCCATAATGAAATGGAAAGAGCACCTTTTCATCAAGCTCAATGAAAAATAAACACACTACATCTTCAACAACGTTAGTGGTAATTATACAGACAAGAAAACACGAACATTTAATTTAAAAAAAATCGATATGCCAACAAAAGGACAAATTTTAAGCAATCCAGACACTGGAGATATTTATGAATTTTTAGAAACGGCTAAAGACACCAATGGACAACGAGTTACTATAAAAATGACTCTTAAATCAAAAGGTGAAATAGTTCCTAATCATTTCCACACATTGCAGGACGAACATTTTGAAGTTGTTTCTGGTAAGTTGACAATATTACTTGACGGCAAGAACCAAATATTGACACAGGGCGACAAAATTACTTTACCGAAAAACAAGCCACACAATCATTACAATAATGACGATGAAACCGCTGTTTTTACACAATCTGTTTCCCCGGCATTGGACTTTGACTACTTATTAGAAAATATTATAGGACTCACCATCGACGGGAAAATGCCAAATGGAAAAGCAGGATTAGTTCAAGAATTAGTGACATTGAAATACCTGGACAGCAAAAGTTATCTTGCCAGCATACCACTGGGAATGCAAAAATTTTTAATGAATGTTGTAGGTCCAACTGCACGTTTGTTTGGCTATAGAGCAATTTACAAAAAATACTCGGACATAGAAAAATAACTACCGCTAATAGAGTTAACGAGCCAGTTATTAAGTGTGCCCTATACTTTACATGCAAAAATTGCAGAAATGATTATCGGTGGAACTACCGAAACGGATTTTGTATTTACAGCAAGCCAGGCAGCAAACATAACAGCCACACACAACATTCCAACACCTAAAACTTTTAATTTGTCACCTTGTCCCTCTCCGTCCCTTCGTCCCTTTCTGTCCCCTTGTCCCCTCCAATTTGAATAATCATAACTCAAAACAGATAGCCTATAACAATTCTGAACCACCCATTTCTCAACAAATTATGCTGTCCCTGTGCTAACAATCAAAAACTTAGCTATATTTGGTTGAAAACAAGCCTTTTTGACCCAAGCCATTAGAAGGGCTCCATTAAGCACTTATTTTGAAAACAACTACGTTATTTTTAGGTCTTTTGTTTTGCGCAGTATCGTTATTTGGTCAGACTGTTACTCGCAAATATGATTTTCTTATCCGAAAAGCAGACTCTCTGTATCAGGTAAAAGATTTTAAGAACTCTGCTTTTGCATTTTCTGCTGCTTTTAAAGCTCCTGATTCCAGGATAACAAGAAACCACCGTTATAATGCTGCTTGTTCATGGGCATTGGCAAACTATCCGGATAGCGCTTTTTATCAATTAAATTTTATTGCCACTAAAATGAATTACACGGATTATGGGCATATAAAGGGCGATCCTGATTTAAAATCACTTTATAGTGATAAAAGATGGCAATCCATTCTTGAGCTGGTTAAAGCAAATAAAGACATAGCCTATGCCAATATAGACTTCATAACCATCAATGGACACAAAGTTGAAGTATTAACTTCCGGGATGCAAAATAATAAAGCAAATAAACCTGTGGTTGTTTTCGAAAATGGAATGGCAAGTAGTTATGGAAGCTGGGATACCGTAGTGGAAGAAATTTCCAAAACAAATGCAGTGTTTCGATACAATCGTCCAAGAATAGGAGAATCGGAAGATGACAGCCTTCCTCCCACCACAGAGCATATTGTTAACAATCTGAGAAAAATGCTTTTGCAAAAAGGATTGAAACCACCTTACTTGTTGGTTTCTCATTCATTTGGCGGAGCCTATATAAGGAGTTTTGCCTCCATGTATCCGAATGAAATCGCAGGTCTTGTTTTTGTTGACCCCGTTGACTTTACTCAAAAAAAAGGGGACGGCGATTTGCCTTATCTCGAAATAGGATTGACCCACCATCAGATTGATTCACTTTTTGGAAAACCATACACTAATTTTGTAAAGAAACTTTATGAAGAAATGCCTGCTTTCTATGTTGAGGAAGTCAAAGTTTCAAGGGCTTTATACAATAGCGAGTTTAAAGAATGCGACCGTAATCCGTTGCCCGATGTGCCTGTGCATTTTATTCAGGCAGGGGGATTCACATCTAATGAACCACCTACCATTTATGACAGAAAAAAAATGTGGCGGATTGCCAATAATCTCAAAATGAAACGTTGGCTTGCGCTTATTAACCCGTTGAAATATGGAAAGTATTTCTATAGTTCGCAATCCGGCCATTATATTCAACTAGATGACCCTAATTTAGTAATTTCAAGTATTAAACTGGCTTTGCTGGATTACGATAAAATCAAAAAAGAAAAATAAAGCCCCCCTCTCGAGCAAGTTTATAACTTGTGCGGTTCAATAAAGTCTTAACTTGTTACCATAGCAACATCATTAGGAATAATACATTTTCTAAAAATCACTAACAAAACAGATACTTATTCTATAAAACCATCCAATATACCCATTTCACCGTTAAAAACGCCCATGTCCCCGCTTGAAATGCATAGTTTCCCACCCGAAATACCAACATCCCCGGTCAAAATGAACTGTTCCCCGGTCAAAATGCCTGGTTCCCCATCTAAAATGCCATCTTCCCCGTTCAAAATGAACTGCTCCCCATCAAAATATGGCTTTCCCTTCGCTAATTCGGGTTTTGCAACCCGAATTCAAAAAGCTTCCAGGAATGGAGATAAAACTACGTGCAGCAAAATAAAAAACCTATATAATGGGACCAAAGGCGCTACCCGCTATTGCAGTACCGGAAATTGATTTCATATAACAACGTTTGGGTTGCAAGCCCAAATGAGCTGGGGGTTTTATTTCCATTAGATAATGTCGGAAGTGCTTCAAACTATATCTTTATGCATTTATGTGTTTATTCAGGATTACATCAACATGTGCTGAATATTAATGAAAATCAAATTCCAAAATTCTTATTTTTAGACCCGCCAAGTTCACCGTATTATGTAGGTAAGAATAATGACAAAACTGATTGATGCTTTTCCTCTTTTTTTCATGGTTGAACACGCCCCTAAAGATTATCAGATTGATAATAATTTAACTCATTTTCATACGGTTGATTAATTTATTAACGGAAAAGGATTGATACCGGATGATGTTTTTAATAATTAAGAAAAGTAAAAAATGACCATAGGAAACATTGATAAATTTATTATTCATTTTGTTGGAAATAAAAACAACGGAGATGTAGTACGTTTCTCTGATACTTTAACTGATATTGAAAACATTGAGAAATATATCAAACAGTTAGTGAGTAATAGTTTCAAATCAGAAGAAGTATATAAATTCTATTTTCGACCGAATTTAGAATTAAACCCGATGTATCAATTTATGAGTTCTATTTTTAAACAAAATGAATCATTTATTGAGCAATCACAAAATGCAGGCAGGTATTTATATGATAAAAGTGTCCATCCGCAAATAAAAAGCGGAGAATTATGTGTTGTTCATTTTAAAAATTGTCAAATTAATAATGAAATTGTTGATTGTATTGGTTTATTTAAATCTGAAAACAAGGATACGATCTTAAAAGTGAACTCCACAGAAAATGGATTTATTTTACAAGATGAAAAAGGAATAAATACTAATAAGTTAGATAAAGGATGTTTAATTTTTAACACAAAAGCGGAAGATGGATACTTAATATCAGTAGTTGACAATACTAATAAAAATGTGGAGGCTCAATATTGGAAAGATGAGTTTTTAGGTATTCAACCTGTAAAGAATGAATTTCACCAAACTAACGAGTTTTTAGGTATCGCTAAGCAATATGTTACTAACCAATTAACAGAAGATTTTGAAGTTAGTAAGGCTGACCAGATTGATTTATTAAATCGTTCTGTTGAGTATTTTAAAACAAACGAAACATTTGAAAAAGATAAATTTGAAAAAGAGGTTTTTCAAGATGAAGGGATCATTGAATCGTTTCGAAATTTTGATAATACATATAGAGCTGATAACGAGATAGAACTTTCTGACAGTTTTGAAATTTCATCTCAAGCTGTAAAAAAGCAAGCAAGAGTATTTAAAAGTGTTTTGAAACTGGATAGGAATTTTCACATTTACATACATGGAAATAAGGAATTAATTGAACAAGGAGTCGACAAAGACGGACGAAAATATTATAAAATTTATTATGAAGAAGAAAGTTAGCCATCCGGAAGAAAACCCGTCATTTCGAGACTCAATACCCTGGGACAATGGGCACACATAGCCACATCAGTAATCGCTTACAGCTCTCATAAGGCCGTCCCAATCGCGAGGAGGTACGACGAAACGATCTCAGAATGAAACGAACATTTTGTAAAAAAAGAGATTGCTTTGTCGCGCTACCCATAGCCTTCACAAAGCTCCGCGCAAAGACGCACGTTTCTGTACGGCTTATCCTTAATAAGTTAGATCCATAATTATTATTGTTATTGGTAAGGAGGCACGACTGAGACCTGCCGCAGGCAACAGGATTCTTGCCGGGGGGATATCTCCCTGCGGTCAATATGACAACTTGGGGTTTGGGTCTTGTCTCTTTTGACTGGCGCAAGCCGAAAGCAACGATAAGTGAAGATTAAAATAACAAAAAATGTATCTTTGGTTTATTGAAAAAACATAGCATCATGGAACGGGCAAAAGCATTACAACTTCTTCTGGAGTACAACAAAGAAAAATATCACATTCAACATGCGCTGACGGTTGAAGAAATTATGAGATGGTATGCCAATGAGCTGGGTTACGACCCTGATTACTGGGGTATCGTGGGACTGCTGCATGATCTGGATTTTGAAATGTATCCTGAGCAACATTGTATTAAGTCCGCTGAGATTTTAAAGTCGGAAAATTACGGTGATGATGTGATTCATGCTATTTGTTCGCATGCTTACAACGTAACCCTGGACATTAAACCGGTACTTGAGATGGAAAAAGTATTGTATGCTGTGGATGAACTTTCGGGCATCATCTGGGCAGGAGCGCTGATGCGGCCTTCCAGGAGCGTTGCTGATATGGAAGGAACCAGTGTCAGGAAAAAATTCAAGGATAAGAAATTCGCTGCAGGATGTTCAAGAGACATCATCCAGGAGGGCGCTGAGATGTTGAAATGGGATCTGGATAAATTATTTACAATGACTTTGGAAGCTATGCGTGCCTCCGAATCCCGTGTGGCCGAACAGATGGCTGAAATGGAGGGGGCTAAAGTGCCTAAAGTGAGCTAAAGTGCCTAAAGTGCTCTAAAGTTCATTAAGTTGGGAGGCCGGCGGGTGTTAGCTTTGAATCATTCGTCGTTCCAAAAAGTTCCTCCCCCTGCGGCACACCAGCCAGCACACCCCCCTCCAAAGGGGGACATTCAGCGTTGATACTTTTATTCCCCGAACATTTTGACTTTTTCAACTTTTAAACCTTTCAAACTCTTTAACCTTTGATTTTGCTAGACTACCCCTAACCCCTAAAGGGGAACATGATATGGGACTCGTTTCCGAAGCTCATGGTGGCTGGGCAAATGATGGAAGGGACTAAAGTGAGCTAAAGTGCCTAAAGTGCTCTAAAGTGCCTAAAGTTGGGAGGCCGGCGGGTATTAGCTTTGAATCATTCGTCGTGCCAAAAGTTCCTCCCCCTGCGGCACACCGGCCAGCGCACCCCCCTCCAAAGGGGGACATCCAGCGTTGATACTTTTATTCCCCGAACATTTTAACTTTTTCAACTTTTAAACCTTTCAAACTCTTTAACCTTTGATTTTGCTAACCTACCCCTAACCCCTAAAGGGGAACATGATATGGGACTCGTTTCCGAAGCTCATGGTGGCAAGGCAAATGATGGCTGGGACTAAAGTGCCTAAAGTGAGCTAAAGTGCCTAAAGTGCTCTAAAGTGCCTAAAGTTGGGAGGCCGGCGGGTGCTAGCTTTGAATCATTCGCGTGCCAAAAAGTTCCTCCCCCTGCGGCACACCGGCCAGTGCACTCCCCTCCAAAGGGGGACATTCAGCGTTGATACTTTTATTCCGCGAACATTTTAACTTTTTCAACTTTTAAACCTTTCAAACCCTTTAACCTTTGATTTTGCTAACCGACCCCTAACCCCTAAAGGGGAACATGATATGGGACTCGTTTCCGAAGCTCATGGTGGCAAGGCTAATGATGGCTGGGACTAAAGTGCCTAAAGTGAGCTAAAGTGCCTAAAGTGCTCTAAAGTTCATTAAGTTGGGAGGCCGGCGGGTGCTAGCTTTGAATCATTCGCGTGCCAAAAAGTTCCTCCCCCTGCGGCACACCGGCCAGCGCACCCCCTTCCAAAGGGGGATAAATCCGGCTTTGATAATAATTTATTCCTATGACCTTTCGACCCTTTAGCCTTTGGATTTTAGCCTTTAAACATCTTAAAGAAATCAACCAATAAACTCATGTAATTTCTTAGTTTTACGTGATAATTTCAGTTTTAACCGTTTTCACCATGAAAAAGTTATTCTCTGTCACAATATTGATTCTGTTCCTTACCGTGACCTTATCGGCTCAGGACACTTTAAGCAAAAATTTCCTTGATGATTTTCATTTTCGCAACCTGGGACCGTTCCGTACAGGTTCATGGATTTCATGTATTACGGTGCCTGTTCAAAACGGCAAGCCCCTGCCCCATACTTTTTATGTGGGAAGCCGGAATGGCGGCGTATGGAAAACGGTGAACAACGGCACAACATTTTATCCCATTTTTGACAGCGTGGGTTCAGGCAGTATTGGCGCCATTGCCATTGCCCCGTCCAATCCCGACATTGTCTGGGTAGGTACCGGAGAATCCTTCAATGCCCGCTATTCCTATGGCGGAAAAGGAATTTACAAATCAACCAATGCCGGAAAAACCTGGCAGTTCATGGGTTTAAAAGATTCGCAACATATTGCAGCCATTCAAATAGATCCAAAAAATCCAAATGTGGTTTATGTAGCTGTGATGGGACATCTTTTTACGCCCAATGAAGAAAGGGGTATCTTTAAAACCGTGGATGGAGGCAAAACCTGGAAAAAGGTACTGTTTGTGGACGAAAATACCGGATTCATTGACCTGAAGATGAACCCAAAAAATCCAAATGTATTATACGCGGCTGCTTACGAGAAATACCGTCTGCCTTGGTCATTCATTGCCACCGGAGAGCACAGTGGCATCTACAAAACCTCCGACGCCGGAGCACACTGGACAAGACTTAACAACGGACTTCCCAAGGGGAAAATGGGACGCATCGGACTTACCATCTTTCCAAAAAATCCAAATATCGTATATGCTATCATTGAGGTTCAGAAATACCTCCACGAAAAAGAGGAAGAAAAAACAATCAATCGTCATTTAAAACCTGTGGGAGAAGGCATCTGGAGCGATATATATAAAAGTATGGACGGTGGTGTCCATTGGGTAAAAACCAATGCAGATACGGTAAATATTTCAGATAAAGCACCTTATTCGTTTAATAAGATCTTTGTAGACCCTGAGGATGAAAACAGGATTTATGTGCTGGCGGAAACCATGCCCTATTCCAATGACGGTGGAAAAACATGGCACAATCTGACTTATGGCAACACTAAGTTCCTTCCAAATGTTTTTGGTGATTTCCGGTGTATGTGGATTGACCCTTCAGATCCGAATCATATGATGATCGGCAGCGACGGCGGGTTATACATCAGTTATGATAAAGGCAAAACGGCAGACCATTATTTTAATATTCCGCTGGGGGAAGTTTACAACATTTCCTGCGACATGCAGAAACCGTACAATGTTTACTGCGGTCTTCAGGACCATGAAGTGTGGAAAGGGCCGAGCAACAGCTGGGAGGGAGAGATCTCTGAACCGGACTGGGCGTTGGTGGGGAAATGGGACGGTATGTATTGCCCTGTGGATACTTCAAACAGCCGCTGGTTTTATGCGACAACACAATTCGGAGCTCACATCCGGGTAGATCAGGCAAAAAGCATCAGAACGGACATTGCACCTAAAGCACCTGCCGGGCAGCCGGCTTATCGCTTTTGCTGGGATACCCCTCTGATCATCTCACCGCATGATTCAAAGATGCTTTTTACCGGTGGGCAAATGCTGTTGCAATCAACTGATCGTGGCGACCATTGGAAAGCACTTACCCCTGACCTGACAACCAACAATCCTGAAAAAATTAACGGGAAGGGTTTTATGCATTACTGCACCATTACCACGATTTCAGAATCACCGGTGAAAGCCGGGCTCATATGGGTAGGAACCGATGACGGACGCGTGTGGCTTATCCGTGATTATGGCAAGGAGATGGAGGAAATGACGCAAAAGATTGCAGCCGTTGGCGGCCCTGTCAACCATTGGGTCAGCAGGGTTTTTGCTTCCAGTTTTTCAGCCAATACGGCTTATGTGGTAAAGAATGGTTTCAAGCGCGACGACTTTAAACCCTACGTCTTTAAAACCACCGACGGAGGACAAACCTGGCAGAATATTTCAAAAGGCCTGCCCGACTCACCTGTAAATGTGATAATCGAAGACCACATCAATCCAAATCTATTATTCGTTGGAGATGACCGAGGTATCTATTTTAGTCTTAACTGCGGAGAGAGCTGGATTCCATTAAAAGGGAATATGCCGGTGGTTCCTGTAAAAGATCTTACAATTCAGCCCCGGGAGAATGATCTGATAGCCGGAACTTACGGACGCGGGCTGTGGATTACACCTATCAGTGTTTTACAACAAATGACACCGGAAATCCTCAAAGAAAAAATGCATCTTTTCAACATCCAGCCCAAACCGGCTCGGAATTATTCTCAGGCTGCATTCTGGGGAAACTCACGCCTGATGGGCGATCGTCATATTTTCACACCCAATGAACCCAACGGACTGCGCATCAATTATTATCTGAACGAACCGGTTAAAGATTCCTTGTTGGTAAAAATCTACAACATGGATGGCAAAGAAATGGCGAATCTGAAAGCTCCGGTTTCCAAAGGACTTCACCATGTGCAGTGGGATACAGGAAATACCAAACCGGGAAATTACAGAGTTGTATTGAAATCGGCAACAGACAGTATCAGCAAGGACGCTACCGTTGAACCTGCGCTGGTATATTCGGTATTGAACTACAAGCCTCAGAAATAAGGGTTTTCCTGTGTATGAACTTTATAACTCTTGGATTTGGCTGGCTCCGGATGGTTATGAGTTAATTGCATAGTTTATTCAAATGCTTTTTTGAGATCCTTCGTTTCACTCAGAAGGACAATCAACTTCTATACGGACAAATGGATAACTTTGAACTTTAGCCTTTGAACCTTCGCCTTTATACTTTAGACTTTGGATTTTAGCCTTTGTCCCCTTGTTCCGGTTCCTCAAATTCTCATTCGTCTCCAAAGCCAGAGGGCCTGCTCTTTGGATGCAGCCTGAACGTCTTCTTCATCAATAGTTTCTATATGGCGGTCTTTGAGTATCAGTTTCCCGTTGGAAATAACATGTTGCACATCGGAAGCCTGAAGTCCGTATACAAAATGTCCTGCAAAGTTTTCGGTTTTTACCGGAGTGGGGCTCTTATAATCCAACACCACAAGGTTATTTTCACCGTCACCTGAAAAGTCATTTATCCTGAGATACTGGTGTACATTCCTAAACCGAAGGTAAGCGCTGTCCACATCAATAGAATCAAAAGTCTGCCCCAGGAAATAAGCCTGCTGAGCCGTTCTTATCATATCGCTGTGCATACCGTCAGTACCAAGCATTATACGAAAACCTAATTCACGGCTATCGAAAAATCCAACATGATTGTTAAGATTGCTGTCGGGATTCTGAACCACCCATGCATTGGAATTGCGCACATATTCCTTTTCCTTCTCCGAAAGATGCAGGCAATGTGCCAGGATGGTTTTGGAAGAATCCAGCACACCATACTCTTTCAGACGTTCCACAACAGTTTTCCCGTATTTTTCCTGTGTCACCTTTTCATCATAAGAATCTTCAGCAACATGAATATGAAAGCCCGAGTCAAACTTTTCCACAAGGTCCGCAGCTTTTTTCATGGTTTTGCTGCCTACTGTGAAGGACGCGTGCAGCCCGACCAGACCCTGCCGGTGGCTCAGATATTGGGCGGTTTCTTCGAGTCCTTCTTCCGTCTTTTCAGAACCATCACGATCTGAAATCTCATAGCACAATAAGTGACTGATCCCTACTTTGTCGAAAGCTTTGGCGATAATGTTCAGTGAACCGGGAATAAATTCTGGTGAGGAATGGTGGTCAATTACAAAAGTGGAACCTGATTTAGCACAGGCAATGGCTGTAGAAAGTGCGCTGGCTTCAATCATTTCACGATCCAGTGATTTGTCCAGAGTCCACCAGATGTATTTTAAAATCTCATAGAAGTTTTCAGGATTTTTCTCCGGAGCACCCATGCCACGTGCCAACGCTGAATATGCATGATGATGACCCACTGCAAAAGATTTGGTCACAATCTTTCCCTGGCAATCGATTACCTCCCCTTCTATATGAGCTGACCTTTCATCATCCATAAAATGGATTCCGCCATTCACGCCAGACTCCACCAGCAAATTCGTCTTAGTGAATTTCAGTGTTCTGCAATCAAGATAATTGGCATTTTTTAAAAAGAGTGACATATTTGCGGTATAAAATTGATTCTAAAATTAATCAATTTTATGAAGCGGAAGGCTGTACCTTCTTTTTCCGTCAAAATTGCATAAGGCATTAGCAACTGCACTTGCCGTCGGAACCAATCCGATCTCCCCTATTCCCTTGACACCATATGGGCCTACAGGATCAGGGACCTCCACTCCTTTCACCACAATTTCAGGAGTCTCATGTGCCCTCAAAATGCCCAGTTTACGATATCTGTCATGGACAAGGAAACCGTCTTTCATGGGTAGATTTTCTGTCAGCGCATAACCCAGCCCCATGTGGACAGCTCCTTCAATCTGACCTTCAAACAACACCGGGTTCATAATTTTACCGGCATCGTGAGCAGCTACCATCTTCTCTACTTCTCCCTTATCGTTCACAACACAAAGCTGAGCCGCATAACCGTATGAGTAATGGATTCTGGGATCAGGCACCTGATCACCAGGTTTGCTGGTCCAATCACAGACATAGCGTCCCTTATAAATTTTCCCTTCCAGTTCTTTCAGTGTCCTGGTTTTCAAATCTTTTTTCAGTTCCTCAGCCGAATTGATAATAGCCAATCCCACAAGAGCCGTAGCACGAGAAGAAGTCGTCATACCTGTTTTGAGTGCCGCTTCTGTGTCCACCACCACCTCTATATCTTCCGGATTAAGATCCGTTTCCTGACATAAAGTTTGTAATGCCATGGTA
>JACZJI010000035.1 GCA_014860665.1 Bacteroidales bacterium
AAAAGAACGCGTTTAATTCTGAGGCATCTCTGGGTTGGCCTTTGGGCTGGAATGCCGTGAGAATCTTGTCATACTTTGATCATTGACCTTCATTTTTCACTTTTTTCTTTTGTTTTACCCTGCTGCTGTATGTTGACGCCAACTCCCCCTTTAGAGCCGGTTCCGATTCATCGGAAGGGTTGGGGGGTAAATCCCAAATCATCACCCTGTCATCTCGACCGCAGGGAGAGATCCCCCGGGAAAGAACCCTGTTCTCAGGGGATTTCTCTTCGCTTTGCTCATCGAAAGGACAACCAACGCCGGGGTGTCATCCTGAACGCAGTGAAGGATCTTTTTGATGATCATAATGATTTTGAGTTCCTTCGTTTCACTCAGGAGGACAAACAACGTTGATAGAGAATCAGGGTTATATTGAAATTCTGGTCACCCCGTCCCCTTCTCTGTCCCCTTGTCACTTTCGTCGTCCCCTTGTCACTTTTCCGCTTGAACTTTGAACAACAGACATTCTTCATTCTTCATTTTTCATTTTTCACTCTTCATTATTCATTATTCATTCTTCATTATTCATTCTTCACTCCTGCTATTCCATCAAAAAGGATCGCAAATTTGTTTGTTTTATTCCTTCATAAGTGTTGCCCTGAAAGTCGTCGAGGGTAACTACTTCTTTAGAATAATTATCGGATATTTTTTGAAGGTTACCAAACTCTCTTTCAATTGTTTTTGTTTCATTAGCGGTAAGTGCTACCTGAAGGTACCGTCTTTCACCGTCTTTTTCGCCCACAAAATCTATTTCCATATCACCCAGCGCCCCCACTTTTACGCTATACCCTTTAAAAAGCAGATGATTGTAGACTACATTTTCGATAATTTTTCCCCTGTCTTCAGGCCGGAATCCCCAGAGACCGTGACGTATGCCAAGATTTTCAAAATAAAACTTTTCCCCGAATTCAAAAACACGCTTTCCGATGATGTCGTATCGCTGTACTTTGTGTACCAGAAAAGCATTCACAAGGTATTGAATGTAGGTCTGTACCTGATTGGGAGCTATATTGATATGTTGTGATTTTAAAAAATCACTGATCTTTTTCGCGGAAAACAGACTACCCACATTTCCGGCCAGGAAAAGTACGAGCTGCTCCAGGAAAGGAACATTTCTTATGGCATATCGATTGATAATATCGCGGTAAACGATGGTGCTGTATATGTTTTTAAGATACTCGAAAACAACAGCGTCCGTCAACTCCAGGTGTTTCAAATAAGGCAAACCACCGTATTTGATATACTTTTCCAGGGTTTGGGGCGTGTCGATGAGCTTGTGAAAAAGGAGAAATTCCTCATAGGACAGGCTGTAAACTGTAATTTCTATGGCCCTTCCGCTCAGGTGCCCGGCTACGTCGCCAGACAATAAGTTTGCGTTACTTCCGGTGCAATACAAATCAATGTCACTGTGAAGTAATAACGAGCGGAGCGCTCCTTCAAAATGCTCAATTTCCTGTATTTCATCGATAAAAACATAGGTTTTTCCCTGTTTGCTTTTGTGAGCTAACACATAATCATTTAAATCACGAGCTGTTTTAACAGAGGTAAAGGCAAGGTCTTCCTTGTTAATATAGAGCATCCCGGCCTCCGGTTCCTGTTTCCGGATCAATTGAATCAATTGAAACAGTAAATAACTTTTACCTACCCTGCGCTGCCCTGTAAACACTTTAATGATATTCTTACCGATAAAAGGCTTCACACGCTCCAAATAAGCAGCACGTAATTGTATATCCTCTGGTAACTGAATATTCATAGTTTTAATCGTGTCTATATCTTCTGGCAAATTTAGTGATTTTTATAATTGTGTTTATAACTTTTTGTGTGAGGGTTCCCCGAAAGCTTTCGGGGGTTAGCTCTTGGCTGCCTGCCCTGTGTGAGTGCAACGAACTAACAGGGTTGGCTACTCTTTATCATCTATTTTTAATCAACTTGATATTCAATGACGGTAGTAGCTCCCCTTTAGGGGTTGGGGGAAAATTCCAAATCATCATGTTGTCATCTTGACCATCGGGAAAGATCCCCTCAGGCGAGAACCCTGTGCTCAAGGATTTCTCAGTCGTGCCTCCTTCGAAATGACAACCTGGTACTTTGGGGAATTAAGCCTCCCAGATTGACATTCAATGCTTTGATTATGCTGAATTAGATCCTTCGTTTCACTCTGGAGGACAAACAGCGTTGATAGAGAATCAGGATTATATTGAAATTCTGGTCACCCCGTCCCCTTCTCTGTCCCCTTGTCCCTTTCGTCCCTTTGTCATCTGGAAGTCCTCCCCCTGTCTACGCTCTATGCTCTAACC
>JACZJI010000036.1 GCA_014860665.1 Bacteroidales bacterium
ATACAACCGAAAAAATTTCACTGAATGAATTTGCTCAATACAGTAAAATGCTGAATAAATCCGCTCGAAATATTTATATACTTCTGAATAATTTGTTAGAGTGGGCTCAGATTCAAAAAGGAACTATTCAGTTTACTCCAACAAATTTTGATTTATCTAAATTGGTTTCGCTAAGTATAGACACAATTTCGCAGCGGGCTCTGCAAAAACAAATTGAAATCATTAATGAAATAAGTAACTCACAAAAAGTTTATGCAGATGAAAAAATTATTAACACTGTGCTTAGAAACCTTTTATCTAATGCGGTAAAATTCACAAGAACAGATGGAAAAGTTATAGTAAAATCAAAACGTTTTGATGACGGTACAATTAAAGTTTCGATTGAAGACAACGGTGTTGGAATATCCGAAGATATTATTAAAAAACTTTTCAGAATCGACCAAAAAGTTGGATCTCTGGGAACAGAGGGCGAGCCAAGCACAGGATTGGGTTTATTACTTTGCAAAGAATTTGTTGAAATGCATAAACAAAAAATTTGGGTAGAAAGCAAAAAAGAGAAGGGTTCAACTTTTAGTTTTACTCTTAAGGAGGAAAATGGACATGAAACAAAATAGTAAAAATGAAAAAATGAGAATTGGAAATGACAAAACTCTCCCAGACATCAAATCAAAACCGGCAGATGAAGTAACCGAACTCGCTGAAAGCATCATCGATACTGTACGGGAACCACTACTTATTTTAGATAAAGATTTAAGAGTAGTGAAAGCAAGTCAATCATTTTTTGATTTTTTCAAAGTCAGCCCTGAGGAAACAATAGGAACTCTTATATATGATCTGGGAAATCGTCAATGGGATATCCCTAAATTAAAAGAACTGCTTGAGAAAATACTTCCCGAAAAAACAACATTCGATAATTACGAAGTTGAACATGATTTTGTCGGTATCGGTAATAGAATATTGCTTCTTAATGCCCGGCAAATTGAAAGAGTCTTTGGGAAAGAGAAGATTATTTTACTTGCTATTGAGGATATAACTGAACGAAAGCATTTAGAAGATTCCTTATCTGAAACAAGTCGAATGACAAGTGAGTATCTGGATATTCTTGTAAACCATGCACACTTTCCGATTATTATTTGGGATGCTTCATTTGTAATAACACGCTTCAATAATAGTTTCGAAAAATTAAGTGGATATGATGTTAGTGAAGTAATGGGTAAAAAAATTGATTTTCTATTTCCTGAGAGTAAACGCGAATCAACTCTTAAATTATTAGAAGATTTTCTAGGTGAAGAAAAATTTGAAATTATTGAGATTGATATTTTAAGAAAAGATAAAGAAATCAGAACGGTATTGTGGAATTCGGCAAATGTTTTTGATAAGGAAGGTAAACTTATTATTACAACAATTGCTCAGGATATTACAAAACGTAAGCAGACAGAGGATGCATTAAAAGAGAGTGAGGAAGTATTTAATCATTTTTTGGAAAACAGTCCTTACTATGTATTCTTTAAGGATAAAAATATTAGAGCAATACGATTAAGTACAAATTATGAGCAGATGCTGGGCAAACCGTTAAATTCTCTTCTTGGCAAAACAATGGATGAACTTTTCCCATCTGAATTCGCTAAAAAAATGGTTGAAGTTGATAAGGTAATCTTAAATAGACGTGAAACTGTTATTGTGGAAGAAGAATTTAACGGAAGAAATTTTACCACAATAAAATTTCCGATTATCATTAATGATATACCTCAATATCTTGCCGGATTTACAATTGATATTACCGAGCAAAAAAATGCTGAAGCCGCCCTAAGGGAGAATGAAAAATTCCTGAGAGAAACTCAAAAGATTGCTCAGCTTGGTTCTTATACTTTGGATATTAATACCGGTATCTGGAAAAGTTCGGAAATTTTAGATACCATCTTCGGAATCGAATCAGACTATGATAAATCAGTAGAAGGTTGGACTTCAATTATTCATCCTGAATGGCGGCAATTAATGGCGGACTATTTAGCTAATGAAGTAATCGGTTTAAGAAAGTCGTTTGATAAGGAATATAAAATAGTTCGTAAGTCTGATAAAGCAGAGAGATGGGTGCATGGATTGGGTGAGCTTGTTGTTGATAAAGAGAACAAACCAATAAAAATGATTGGCACAATCCGGGACATAACAGATCTGAAAAATGCAGAAAGGGAGATCGTTAATCTTAATCGTGTTTACGCTTTATTAAGCAATACCAATGAGGCTATTGTAAGAATTAAGGACAGACAAAAACTTTTTGATGAAATTTGCCGGATAGCGATAGACAACGGTAAATTCAGAATGGCGTGGATAGGAATTGTAAATAATGATACAAATAAAGTGGATGTTGAAGCTTCTGCAGGAGTGATAGAGAATTATTTGGACGAGATTAATATTGATCTTAGTAGTGAACTAAGGAGTAAGGGTCCGGTAGGAAAAGCCGTAAAAAGCGGAACTAATATTATAGTAAAGGATATCGAAAACGATGAGATTATGCTTCCGTGGAAGGAAAATGCTTTACGATTGGGCTATAAATCATGCGCAATGTTTCCTCTTAATGTTTTTGGTAAAGTATTTGGTGTATTCTCTATCTATTCAAACCAAAAAGATTTTTTCCTTCAACAGGAAATTAGACTTCTTGATGAAATGGCGATGGATATCTCTTTTGCTGTGGAATTTTTGGAAACCGAAAAAAATCGAAAAATAGTAGAAGAAAATCTCCGAATAAGCGAGGAACGATTTCGGTCTCTCTACGAGAATTCAACAGTAGGTCTCTACAGAACAACTCCTGATGGAACCATCCTTATGGCAAATAAGGTGTTGGTAAAAATGCTTGGTTATCCCTCCTTTGAAGCTCTTGCTTCCAGGAATGTTGAAACTGGTGGTTTCGGTCCGTCCTATCCTCGTAAACATTTTATTGAAATGATTGAGAAGAATGGCGAAGTAATTAATTTTGAATCAGAGTGGACTCGGCAGGATGGTAGTAAATTCTTTGTGCGGGAGAGTGCGCAAGCAATCCGTGATTCACATGGTTCAACTCTTTATTACGACGGAGTGGTGGAAGACATCACCGGACGCAAGCTTGCTGAAGATGAATTGAAAAAAAGCGAAGCTCGCTTGAAAATGGCTTTGGAGACGAACCAATCTGGAGTATGGGACCTTAACCTGCTGGACCACACAGCACATCGTAGTCTTATTCATGACCAGATTTTTGGTTATAAAACGTTATTGCCATCATGGACATTCGAGATGTTCCTTGAACACGTTTTACCTGAGGACAGGCAATATGTGCATCGGATTTTCAACGAGGCAGTAGAGGCACAGACTAATTGGAACTTTGAGTGCCGTATCCGCCGAGCTGATGGCGAATTGCGGTGGATTTTAGCCAATGGTGGTCATGAGCTAAATTCGGAAGGCAAATCTGTCCGCATAACAGGAATAGTGCAGGACATCACCGAACGCAAACAGGTAGAAGAAAATCTTCGAATAAGCGAAGAACGGTTCCGGAATTTAATATCAACTGTAAAATTGCTTACAGTTACATTGGATCTTAAAGGTAATATTACTTTCTGCAATGATTTTCTGCTTGAATTAACGGGTTGGAAATTGCAGGAAGTACAGGGAAAAAATTGGTTTAATAATTTCTTGCCTGAAGATGTTGTTGATGAAGTAAAACAAGTATTTCATAAAAGCATTCACTCTGAAGATTTTCCTCCCCATTATCAAAATGAAATTATAACACGCAAAGGTGCAAGAAAGATTATAGAGTGGAATAATACTGTACTTCGCGATGCAGATAGAAAAATAATAGGCAGTGCAAGTAT
>JACZJI010000037.1 GCA_014860665.1 Bacteroidales bacterium
TCGGGCTTTGGGTCAAATCCCGAACAGTCTCTTTTAATGGCGCAGTTCTTCACGCAAATTTCGTTCATTGCGTTTCTGCACATAGAGCTGCACCAAATGGGTGGAAGTTGAAATGATTCTTTCATAATAATTTTTCTGTCCGAAGGTCAGCCGAAAGGGGCTGACCATCGGGGGTTATCCTCTAAGGGCTTGGTAGTGCCAGTTCCCGCATTGGGTACATTGACATAACTTTGGCCTTTTGTACTTAGGTTTTGTGGGCATCAGTATGTTCCACAATCCCTTGAGCACATCAGAGATTATCCGCGTCATAGTCATCACCTCCTTTCGACTAACCTTTGCCGCAACGGGTCAAGCCCGATGAAGCCAAGTTTTGAAAGGTTCAAATCTGCGGCAATGAAACTTTTTCGACTTTGATCCTTCTTTGGTTTATTACTTTGAGAGCCTCACTTACTTTGATACCGCGCTCTCGAAGTAATATATCTTTCATATCTAGTATCGACATATAGAGTGGGGCATTACTCATCTCTTTAGTCTTTTTGACCCATAAAACGTTCTTGTCTAAAACTCTCTCCGAACTGTAGCGCCTGATAATACATTCGCGGTGCGTAAACCTTTGAATGCTATTTGCAATCTGCAAATACTGACCTCGATCTGGTTCCATCACGGGTTGCCCTGTTTCACTTTTTGCAGACATTTTTATGTTGTTTGGGTCATAGACAAATATCTGTTGCGCCAGTTGGTAAGCCTCTTCAAAGTTTGAAATGCCAAAAGAAACGACATTACCTAAAGACCATATCTGCTGTTTGAGAACTAGTGCCAGTTGAGAGAGAGCCTGTAAGACGATGTAAAGCTCAAGCTTCCTTGACCTGTACAAGGGAGCCAACATCCCTATCTCTTCCGCCATTCCGGGGATAGACAAAAGGGAGTAAACCTCATCCATTACAAGAGCTACAGGCTTATCAATGAGGCTTCCTGGCTGTCGCTTATTCATCTCAGACATAATCAGGGAGTACACCTGCGTAAAAAGGTAGTGCTGCGTATTCCTTTGATTTATGAGCCTTGCGCCATTCACCAAAACCATCTTCCCGTTCTTAATTGCTTCGCGGGGTGTCCACCCTGGGCGAGGAGAACCAATACGGGCGCGGGTTTCAGGAGGTTCGATCGTGCCAAGCATTGCAAGAAGGGCGTAACTCCTAAGTTCTCTTTCAGAAAACTTCACCTGTAAAAATATGTTCTCAAAAAACCATTTGGCTTCTGGGACTTTATTTCCGTATTTACCAAGTACAAGTCTCAAAAGCTTCTCATCGGTAAGAAGTCTTTTGGCCTCCGTTGCCTGCCAAGTTTCCCGCTGGTCATTTGAAACAGCAGTAATGAGGCGAAATAGCTGCGGTGCGATTTCCCTTAGCCCAAGTCCCGCCAAGAATGGAGCGTCTTTGATTAGCTCTGGTGCAAGTTTGGCAAGATTTAGAGCCAAGCGTTGTGATTGTTCCTCATAATGCACACCATACAAGTGAGAAAACTCAGGCATAGGAATAATCCAATCAGGACTGCCCAATTCATCATAGATAATACGACCACAAAGGCTCTCAAAATTCCTTTCCCTTGCAATGAGAGAGAAAATACTGTCGGTAATTGAGCCCGACCAATCCAAAACAAATATCGCCCGATCAGGATATGCCTTGAAATAATCAACTAAATGCCTTGCAAGGGATGATGTTTTACCTGTCCCCTGCCGCCCGATATATAAGGTCCCCATAGTCAGACCGTCAGGCAAAAGCTCATCATAGGAAGCTATCCTAGTGTTAGGCAACTTAGGATATTCAGGCCAAAGAATGTTTCTAATAAATTTAAGATCCATAGTCATTACTCAGTTGATGCGCTTTCCCGTCAATTGCCCAAAAATAGATGGGTGCAATCAGCGCACTCCCAATCGGAATCTCTAAAAAGGATTGATAGTCCGTAAAAAATAGGGGGAGCAAGGGGGAGAATCCCCCATCAGGAGGAGCGTAAGCGACGGAGCCGGCCTCCCGTTCCAAAGTGCCGACATACCGTTCCACAACTCCCCTGGGTACATCGATCACGAATACTACAATCGCCTTTGCTTGAAACTTCTCCTCTATTTTTTCAATGTTCCTTTTGTATGCGCTTATTTTTCCGTTCATTAGGTTTGTAAATACAAAATTACTCTTTGTTGCAAATTCAAATAGGATCATCTTCCCGTTCGGGTATCTAATCCCCCATTCGGGAACCGAACCTAATCCATAGAAAAATCTTTCAGGAATTACTTCTCCATCCATTCTTGATCTATAAAATCTGACCAAACACTCTGTACAGGCTAAGCCATGAGCCACCTTCGTAAGGCCTGTAAGTTCGTCAAGAGTCTTTCCCTTTATCCTTCGTGGAACTGAATAAACAAGCCTCTTGCCATATTTCACAGCTTTCAACTTATTTCTTTTCACGAGCCGCCTAAGCACGCTTTCTGTTCGCCTGTGGCGTTTTGCGCTTCCGCTAAACCACAAACTAAAATGATCCTTAGTCGCCCAATGAAAACTCTGAGCCAGGTCTAAATACCAATCCATCGGTATAGTATTACTGGTCATATTTGTATTTTTTACGGCTGAAAAGCCGTTTCTCCTTCCACGTTGCTTCCGCATTTGGAAGCAACTTTAAAATATCCATTTCACGATCCATACAGTAACAAAGGACAGCAAAACCCAGCCAACAACAATTGTTAGGAACGCAACAATTCTGATGGTGTAGTAAAGCTTCTCATCCCAAATGGTTGGGAATCCTGCTGCAACAGCTCGCTCTATCCATTCATTGGCGATCCGGTTGGTCGCTTGGGGCACGCCTACCCAAAGACTTGCAATTGCTGTTCCCATCAGATTTACTGTGAATAAGATAGACCGAGTTACCCAAGGGAAAACTAATTGAAGGAACCTTATCGAAAAGTAAAGCCCCATTACTATTCGTACCATGTCATTACCTCCAACCAGGTTCCATCTTTCAAGACCACGATCAAGGCAGGGTCAATGAGAACAGCCTGAAAAAAAGCCGAGACTACAAACATTGCAAGCATTACAAAAACACTTGCCAACGAGCCTAAAAAGGTTAGAATATCCGTAGAACGCGAGATCTTAAAATCTGGTTTTTTCTCGACTTTCTTTTCGGCAGCTAGCAGTCTTGGGGCTTCGTGGGCTACGATTACGCCCTTAATCGCTATCCCTGCCTTTTTGAGAGCTTCCAACCTTCGTATTCCTTCTTCTGGAATTTCTTGGGTGGTCCAAGTCTCAAACCACCATTCATTTTTATAAATAGGCTCTGTGGGTAATTCTCCCTGTCCTACGACTTTGTAGCACTGATGCAGTTGTAACCCTAGACTAATGGCTTTTCGAGCTTCAACCGAATGAACGATTTGTGTATTCATAGCTATCTCCTTTTTTTCTCTCAATATACATATTTGTTTTCTCTATAGGCCGTAACGTCGTCTTTAGGAGTTAAATATGACCAGTCCCTCTTACGTAGATGCCTTAAAGTCTCTGACCCGTAATGAAGCCTATGTTCTTTACTGGAAATGTTACGGGTCGAACTATGTCCAGATTGCACAAAAGCTGGACTTTGGGGAGGATTGGGTAACGCTTCAAATGAGCCGAGTGTACAAAAAGCTTGGTTTCAACAAAGAGATCCACTCGTCTGAAAGAAAACGGATACTTAAGACAACTTACTGCCCGTTATTTAATGACCTTATAGAAGGCCAATACAGCAATATAGATAAATGGATACCCATACCTACTCCCGTTGAGGTAGGAGTTGGTGTAAATAAGGAAGAACCTAAGGAAGAACCTACACCTGACCCCGAAATGTTGGCGCTAGTTCTGTATGATGCGAAACAGACTGAGGAGGATGAATCAAAAAAGCCAAAACCAGACCCTCCCGTTATTCATGTTCCCGCTCGACTTCCTGCACCTCGCCCAACATTGGCCGAAAGGTTTCGGAGAATTTTTATCTTTGCAATAATCGTTCTTACAGTGATTTGTGCTGTGGGATATTTTGCTTTCAGATTTGGACAACAATCACTTTCACTTGTGCCTCAACCATCATCCCCAACCCCCATTGAATTACCAACATTGACTGATACGCCTCCGCCCTCCTTTACACCCACACTCCTTCTAACTGAAACGCCTCAACTAACTAATACTCCGATCCCTACAGATACTATCGAGCCAACATTCACCGCTACTTCACTTCCTGCTGAAATTCCTCTTTTTTTCGACGACTTTACTGATGGCAAATCGGATATGTGGCAAACAATTTTTGGAGAATCGATTATTGTAGATAATGCCTTAAACTTTGTTGACGACACACTGATGCTTGTTGAAGGCAAGGACTGGACAAACTACGAAGTAAGTTTTGACGTTTCAAACATGGGGTGTACCAAAAACGCCTCATCATCTGGGATGTATCTTGGTTTACATTTCCAAGATCCAAATAATATGGTTATGTTAAGACTGCTTCACTTTAGGGATTGCGCTTCGACATGGACAATAATTCGTGATGGAACAACGAATGTAATTCCAAACGCTACATACAATCTTCCCTCAGAGGCAAACAGGGGAACAATACATATTGTAGTCAGTGTTGTAGGAAACAAATACGATTTTCCGTTTGGGAAGCCTGTAATTATTGAAGATTACCCCCAAGGTGGTGTTTCCATTTCATCATATAAAGGTGTAATTATTGACAACTTTAAAATAACGCTTCTCAACAAATAAAGTTGAACGTTTAAATCGTTTTAGAAATGGTAAGTTAAAGTGCAAATGTTCAAAAAGTTTAATTGTGCGACAAAGGTATTCAATTCTTGACACCATATATCCCATAAATATATATTTAATTTGCTAACGCAAATTCGTTATTTAAAAATTTTGGGCTAAAAATTGTAGTAATTGCTAAAAATTCAAATAACAAATATACATATATGCGACGCCTTGGAGTTTCCGAGGCGTTTTTGTTTCCTCGGACTCCTAGCCGTTCTTTTTTTTCCGGCGACATCGGCCTGATAGCCGTTTCGGTTCGGATTTCTCCTAGGTCGTAGTGGCTCATTAGCCACGCACCCTTTCGGGTGGATTTTTCAGACGACATCTCCTACTAACTATCAGGACTAGAACAAAGTACGAGGCCTTGTAATAACCAAATTAACCAAATAAAACCCGAATGTCAAGACCCATTTATTGTGCATTCAATCGGTTGTAAAATGACATTCGATAGCCTTTTAAACGTACCTTATGTAGAAACGGTACAATGAAGAAAAGCCCGACGTCAAGGCTTATATTGCACCATACTATCGTGGTGTCATGATACCGTGGTGGAATGGTGGCATGGTTGCATGATGTCGTAGTATCACCCTTTTAATACTTCACCTAATAAGTCCGACCAAATCCACATCTGGGGTTTATCCGTGTGTATTCTGACTAAATCCTCTTTGGGTTTGCCTTTATAAAGTGCTAAATGGTGTTTTTCAGCTATCCCAAAATTCATCTTCCACATATTGGAAAATAGTGACTCGCCAACTATTTCAGAACTATCTTTACTGAGCTTAAACCCGGCTCTTTTGCGCCAGTAGGTCTCGAAAAATCTTAGATATTCTTTGGTCACATTTGAAAATTTGTTGATTGGAATTGTTTCTCGTGTCCGAAAAGCAAATATATTTAGTTTGTCAGTTGTTAGGCCGGACATCAGAAGTGAAGGTTTTCCTAGATCGTCGAGTAGCCGTAATAAATCGTTGTCGCTAAATGGTCTTTCAATGGGGTGGGTATGAATTTCACCTACTACAGATGTGATTTTAAGTTCATCTTTTGCCCTCTCAACTTCATCACTAATTACTTGAACCGGTACACTGTCGGGTTCACCCTTAGTAGAAATTTCGGGAAAACAAAACTCTCTGGCGTTTTCGTCATAGCTAATTAACCCGTATCTTTCGTGCCCATCTCCCTTGGTTTCACCTCGCATTCGATCCAATGCTTGATGCCAAACACTATTTAGCTCGATTTTTTCAGGGTATTTATTGATTGATTCAAGACCATCCTTTCCCTTCCTGCCCAAAAGAAGAGCATACTCACGAAACCGCGTTTCATAATCCCATCGTTGTGGCTGTTCTCTTATTAAACCCCCGCTTTCCTCAACCATCGTTATTTTAAAAAAGTGTTATCACTCGTTCAAAGCTGCAAGAATATTGTGAAGGACGCTGTTTTCACCATTCTCCTTATAATCTTCCAATATAAAATTTACGGCGATTCTGGTGATTTCGTTTTCATTTGTTTTAATACCACTATTTTTGTATGTGTAAATGAGATCAGCAATTTCCTTCTTTTCTGCTTCAGTAAATCTATGGGTAGCAGCCTCTTTACCAAACTCCCTAACGGCTTTTCTAACCAATTCAATAATGGCATCATGGTGTCGTGGTGTCACGGTATCATTATGTCGTGGTGACATGGTGTCACGGTTGCTTGGTTGCTTGGTATCATGATACCGTGGTGGCATGGTTGCATGGTGTCGTGGTGTCATGGTGTCATGATTGCTTGGTTGCTTAGGTTTCTGCTCATTGGAACTCTCAACTTGTAAAGGTTTTTGATCTTTGGTTGGAGCATTAGTTGGTTCGGAAGGGGGAAGAGCATTTCTCTCCTCAGACGATTTAAAAAATGGGCTGTCTGCCAAACCTGAATTTTTCATCTTGATAGCACCTCCTTTACAAGTTCTTTATAGGCTTGAGCACCTGCGGAATTAGGAGCATGTTCAAATATGTGTGTATGCCTTGAATGAGCTTCCTCCAAGCTCACATTTTTGGGTATGGATGTATTGAATACTAAATCTCCAAAGTGTGCTCGAAGCTGATTATTTACATCTTTTGAAACATTTGTATTGTCTGCAAAAGTACATAAAACCCCCATGATCTCCAAGTTGGGATTGAGTTGATTTTGTTTTACCATTTCAACTGTCTCTTGAAGCTGAACCAAACCCGTCATTGCAAAAAATCCGGTGGATACTGGAATAAGTAGCTTGTCGCTTGCTGTAAATGAATTGATGGTTATAAGGCCAAGTGATGGGGGACTATCAATAATGATGTAGTCGTACTTATCTTTCAGGTTGCCGATGGCTCTTTTTAGGCGTTCAGACCTGTTATCAAGTGCCTGGGCAAGCTCAAGATCAGCAGAAGATAGGCGAATATGAGACGGCACGATGTCCAAGTTGGGAAATTTCGTATGCCGAATAATTGTTGAAAGGGGAGAGAGTTTGATAAGGGAGTTATAAAGTGTTTTTTCCAAATCAAGCTCAATATCAGGATGAATAAAGACACGTGTGGTATTTGTCTGAGGATCAGTGTCAATAAGAAGTACTTTTCGACCTTCCAAAGCTAGTCCGGCGGCCAGGTTGATCGCGGTGGTACTTTTAGCCACGCCCCCTTTTTGATTGGCAATTGAGATAATCATGTCTATTTGTTGCGTTTTACATAATCCGATGCTATAAGTCTAAGCAGGGAAGAAAGCGCAATGTTTCGCTCGTTTGCTAGGTGTTGGAGGTCAGCTTTGAGGTCAATGGGCGCAACAAACTTTATCAAGGCTTCATTTTTGTTGCTATTGTTGGACATATCAGGTACTAATATGGTACTGTATTACTAATCTAAGCAAAACAGGGAAGTATTGTCAATCTCCAAAATAATCGTTACCTAAGTTTTTGCCTTAGAGTCTCTCTGATATGAGTTGGCTCGTAAGATATAATACAAGTTAGTAAGCCATGCTGTGTAAGAGGTCTCCTTCTCCAACACTATAGCGCGAATAACAACCGGATTTGCAATGCAAAGAGTAGAAAATCAATAGTAGTCACCCTAACAGGATTTTTGCGTCATGATTCTAATTGGTGATATTGGTGCTACGAAAGCTTATCTCGCAGCGTTTTCCAGACATCGGGAACGTCCAGAGTTGGTTCATCAGGCTGTCCTGAAATCCCGCGATTTCTCGAGCGCAGAAGAACTAATCAGCAATTTCATAAAAGAAGTAAGAAAACCTATTTCACAAGCGTTTATTGCAGTTGCTGCTGTGCTGAAGGATGGGCATGTACAATTCCTAAATTTAGGCTGGGAAACAAGTGAGGCTGAACTCAAGAATCTCTTAGGGATGCGTTCTGTGAAATTCATAAATGATCTGGTAGCAATGGGCAATGGTATACCATTGTTGCATCGCGATGAGCTGTTTGTCCTTCACCAAGGAATCGTAAGCCATGAAGGGCCAATTGCTATTATTGCTCCCGGAACAGGCTTAGGGCAAGCATACCTGGTATGGGGGAATCATGGTTATCACGTATTTCCCTCTGAGGGAGGGCATAACGATTTTTCGCCAAATGACAGTACCGAGATTGAATTGTTAAAATTCTTACAACGAAAATATGGTCATGTAAGTATTGAGAGGGTATGTTCTGGACAAGGAATAGCGAATATATTCTATTTCTTAATTGAAGAGGGATATTATCCCGAGCCTGATTGGCTTAAAGATCTAGACAAAACCAAGGACCCGGTTCCATCAATATTAGAATACGGGAGTAAAAATATTTCTGCTCTATGCGTTGAAACACTCAGGATTTTTGTCTCAATATTAGGAGCGGAAGCAGGCAATATGGCATTGAAATTCTTTGCTACCGGAGGTGTTTACATAGGCGGCGGTCTCATCACAAGATTGTATCCAGATATTTATAGAAATGTGTTCTTGAACAGATTTTTGAACAAAGGAAGAGCCACATCTCTGATGGAGAGTTTCCCAGTGCGAATCATTACCAATCCGAAGATTGCGCTCTTAGGCGCGATCCGAACTGCATCACTTGCAAATCGCTGGTTAGAGGATTTTGATACACACATAATCTGACCAGATATATGCAATTTCATTGCGAAATTTCTAAAGAACAGGTGCTTAGCAATAATTAAATATTTGGAAGAAGCTATGGATCAAGAAATCAAAGTGCAAGCTCCAATGAGATTGGATTTCGCGGGAGGACTTACGGATGTTCCGCCATTCTGCATAGACGAATGGGGGTATGTTGTTAATTCCACTATAGATAAATACGCCAATGTAAGAATCGCAAGAAGGGTTGACAAAAGAATCGTTCTTGAATCAAAGGACTACAACACTAAAGAGGATTATCCCTCCATTGTTGAAGCCATGACCACATCGTCTCTAAGTTTGTTGGTTAGCGCAATCCGATTGGCAGGGATTGATTTTGGAGTAGAAATATCCGTACATACTGGTATCCCACCAGGGTCGGGATTGGCCGCATCTACTGCAGTAAGTATTGCCATATTAAAAGGGCTCTATACAATCAAGAATACAGAAATTCGATTGCGACGTCTGGCCCAAAGTGCAATCCATCTTGAGATGACGTATCTTAATAATCTTGTGGGGTCTCAAGATCAGTTTGCTTCTTCTTACGGAGGTTTTAATAGCTTCAAGATCACCAAGAACGGTACTCAGCGTCATAAGCTATCAGTTCGGAGGTCCATAGTCGATCAAATGCAAAGGCGACTCATCCTTTGCTATAGTGGAGATACGCGTATCTCTGGAAATCTGGTTCGGAATATAATGGATCGATATAGGAAAGGTGAATCCAAAGTTGTTAAAGGTCTCCAACATATTAGGGAAATTGCGGTAAAATGTGAAGAAGCTGTTGTTCGAGGCGATCCTAGTCTAGGCAAGTTAATGTATAGCCATTGGAACGTGCATCGCAGCCTACATCCAGATGCCACAACAGATCAAATCGAGGAAATATTTGCAACAGCAATGGAAAACGGTTCTTCTGGTGGTAAAGTCATTGGAGCTGGAGGAGGAGGATGCGTTTTGTTGTATTGTGACCCCGATAAGAAGCAAAGAATTCAAGAAGAATTGGAAAACCGTGCGTATCGGATTATCTCATTTACGTTCTCTAAGCTCGGTGTCCATATCCTTCAACCGAACTAAATATTCTTCCCTTTTCTAATAGAGAAATTTCATCGTCAGTTAGCGTTGTTATTTCTAGGCGGCAGGAAATGATAAAGATTTTCATAAGTCACTCTGGACATGATGAGCAATTAGCCAAGTTAATTACAGACCTACTCATAGGTGCACTAGAAATTCAAGAGCATCAGATTCGGTGTTCAAGTGTACCTGGATTTAAATTGCCCGCAGGGTCACATACATCGACACAACTAAGGATGGAACTCCAAACCTGCACAGTAATACTTGGACTGTTAACTGAGAGTAGTCTTTTATCTTATTATGTATCCTTTGAGCTTGGAGCTGGATGGGGAATGGATAAGATTGTGATTCCAATCATTGGTCCGGGACTAACGACTGTGCAATTACGCCCTCCTTTATCTGAACAACATGCAATCAAATGGCAGGATAGGCATGATTGGGAGCAACTAGCTGATGATCTATCCAGTTATCTTCGAATTAAAAAACGCTCGATTCCTCGGTATTCCTCAATTATTCAGCAGCTTGTTAATTTTGATCCTTTAGCGGGCCCTTAAAACCCCTCGAGGTACTAAAGCCCTCGAGGGGTGATCATAGAATCGAGAATAAACTTAAGCCCATTCAGAGATTGGGAGAAGAACAGACTAAGAGCCTTGATGTTAAGAATGGTTTTCTCCCCCTTTCCGACAAACAGAGATACCCAATTATTTCAGCTTTGGCAAATCTCTCTATTGATGATTTATCAAGGATAGAATGGAGTAATGTTGATTGGTCGAGTTTACTTAATGAATTAACCACGAGGGGCAGACAGGGACTTTTCGAAGGGGATTCTGATCTCCTGAGGAAGTTGTTAACTGCTACTCAAAACAATCTTGTTGCATATGGGACCGTTTGCCTTCTCATTGCAATCGAATATCAAAGGCGCGGCGAGAATTTTAATGCACGAACCTTTTTGAACATTTATAACGAAATTCAGGCAAAAACAAAAAATGCTGAACTGATGCCTGACGCTTCATTGATCGCCCTCCTATACACTGGAAAAGTCTATTCACAAGATTTGTCAATTCCTCCTGAAAAAGCATACAAAGTACTAAGGAGGTGGGAAGAAGTTAGTAAGATTAAACCGAATCAAAGGGAACTTTTAAGAGCATACTGGAGAATATCTGTAAACTCCGCTCTACAAGGAGACAATCTTGTAGCTAGGCTATACTTACAAAAGCATGCCTCAGTTGCTCGTGAACTAAATAGTATAAATCAGTTGGCCAACTCCTATATGATACGCTCATATCTAGACTCGCTAAATGACGAAAAACCCCTGAAGATAGGTGACGACGCAGCATGGGGGATTAAATATTATCTTGATGCACAATCGACGCGATCCTTGCCCCAAATGCTTTTAATTGATGGTGGAATGGAGCTAAAGTTTTCTCGGCACCGACCATCTGCATATGCAAAATTACTACTTGCAAAATTACTTATACCTATTTTGGAAATGAGGACTGCAACAGAGGGCATAAGCGAAGCTTTGAGGGTCTTAGCCCAAGCTAACCCGTTTGCGACCCTTGTTTTTTTTCATGCAATCGGCCTTATGGAAAAGTATAAACCAGGCGATTTGTCAACAAATCTAAATTCAGATGAATACCTCTTGCTGCGAGAAATAGGTGATTCTGTACGAATATTACGCGCAGGATGGAAATGGGCAAATGATATTGCTCGAGATCTCCGCAAAACAGGTGATTTGTCCTCAATAATTAGAATTCTTTATGCGGAAGGTATGCTAAGCGGTGGCTCTTTCTAAGACTCATGAGTCCTAAGACAAGATCAAATTATGAAGGCAAGTTGGAGGAAAAATGAATAAAGCAAATATGGAAATTTATGCTCAGTTGGTCGCACGAATTCTTTCGGATTATGGGTGTAAGTACGTCTTTGGAGCCCCGGGCACTACAGAGTTATCATTGTGTACCTCCATAGAAAGTCATCCTAAAATGAAATATATAACTTGCCTGCATGAAAATGTAGCTATAGGCATGGCAGAGGGTGTATCACGGGCCGGAGAAACACTAGGCGTGGCCAATTTACACGCGACCCAGGGAACGCTGAATGGTATGGGAAGTATTCGAGCTAGCTATCGCGATGGTATCCCAATGCTAGTAATTTCAGGTTTTCCAGCCACTTACTACTCCATCTACGAACCTAACCATTTTCAATATGGATTGACTGATATTCTTCGCCATATAACTAAATGGGCATGGGAGATTGACAACCCACTCCAGGTTTCAACCGCCGTTAGGCGAGCGATTGAAATTGCGCTATCACCGCCGATGGGCCCTACGTTTCTTGGAATCCCTCAGAATATCTTAGAAATGAGGCTAGATACGATGAGTAATATGAAGAGCACATTCAAAGATTGGTCCCCTCCCTCCTATGTGCCTTCGGATGATGAACTTCGCGAGGCTCTCAGCATCATAAAAAAGGCAAAATCAATTTTGATTTATTCTGGCAATGAAGTTGGCAAGAGTGGTAGTCATTCCGTTTCTCTTATTGGGCGACTAGCCGAGATATTAGGTGCTGTTGTTATTGGAGAAGCGATGGATAGAGGACCAATGATTCAGAGCGTAAATTCTCCGATGAATCATAGCCTTTTTGCTGGATACTTCGATTCTAGAAATCCCTATATTCGTGATGCAATATCATCCTGCGACACTTTCATCGAAATAGGCGTAAAAACAACATACGAGAAAGTTATTGGCGAACTATCGACTGCAACAAACATCATTCAGATAGATTACGATCCTCATCAACTAGGTAAGAATCATCCTGTTAATGTTGGTATGGTTGGCGACATTGATAAAACCCTGCAACGAGTTCTCGAATTAATACAGCAGAAGCCTATCAAGTACACTCAAAAGAATAAGAAAAGATCTAAGGAACTTGCTTTGAAAAGTCGGAAATGGAGACCAAAGCTGGATACGTCATCAACAGATTTCAGAATCATATTAGACCTACTTGAGGTTCTAGGCAATGAGATGCCTCAAAATGGCGTCGTGGTGGATGATAGCCAGAGTTTTGGATATTTTCTCAAGAGCTACTTTCCATTCTCGGAGGATATCGAGATCCATGGATCGTTAGCAAGCCATATGGGATGGGCATTACCCGTTGCTTTAGGTTTTGGATTGTCGAAGAAGAACAGGAAAGTATTATGTATCGTAGGGGATGGCAGTACCCTGTTTAGTCTCCAGTCTTTTGCGACTGCTGCAAAGTATAAGGTGCCCATCGTCATACTAGTTATCAATAATTCAGGATTCAGATCTCTTCAGGTCGAGAGTGAAAAGAAAGGATGGCTTAAGCATACCCGTGACGCGCTATCACTCACAAGCCCCAGAATCAGGTTAACTGAAGTTGCCACAAGCTTTGGCATCAAGGCTAAATCGCCCTCCACGAAGATTGAATTGCGGGATGCTTTTCGAGAGGCTTTTCATTCTGATACTCCCTGCCTTATCGAGATTGAGGCTCCCACCTCGCTTGATTTCTGGAGACAAACCTGGCTTGTACAATAGGTTTTGGGCGCCGATAATATACTAGTGAGGTGTTAGTCATGATGAAACAAAAGGATTTCTTTAATAATCTTTGGCGCGAGAATCGAGAAAGATCGGACATTACAAAATTACAGGCTTATGACCCACAAACTATTTATGTTTCCCTCATAGCGAAGATCGAAAACGTGCTCGCTGAGAAGATATACTCCAAGACTCGCCAAAGCATATATGATAAGTTTTCAAACGCCTACTTATATTCACCGTCTCAATACCATATTACAGTGGTGGGATTTCCTTCAGTGTCTGAATTAGCAAATTTGAAAGTGGACACCAAGTCACTAAATATGATTATCGCTGAAGCAATTGATGAAACTCCCTCAATCGAATTAGAATTGAAAAACCTCAATATTCTTCCTGGAACCGTTATTGTTGAGGCATATGATTTATCAGGGCAGCTGCAATCTCTAACGGCTGAGGTTTCTAACAGTTTCATGAGATTAGCGAACGCCCCAGAACCAGTGAAAAGTCTTCGAAGAGAAAAATGGTGGATAACTCTTGCAAGATTAGAGGCAAACATGAAAGATTTAGTATCGCTTGTGAAGCGATACAGACCACATTTGTTTGGAAAATTCCGTATATCGACCCTAGAATTTGTATCTACGGATAAGACATTTACATTAGAGCGTACTAAGACGATTGCAAGCTATAAATTACAAAAAGATGATCGATAGTTATAAGGAGAAATCCTACCCTCAAATCAACGCAGTATTTCTTGATTTAGACGGAACTCTGCTTTCCAGCGAGCTGGAAGTATCTGCCTATAATAAGAGAACACTAGGTATGGTACGAGAACGAGGCGTCCATATTTTTTTGGCGAGTGGGAGACCCACAGCAGCCCTAGCAAAACTAGCAGGCAGTTTGCCTATTGGACCGTATATATTAGCGTCAAATGGAGGATGTGTTGTTAATATTGATTCAGATGAGATACTGTTTAGCCAAGAGTTAGATAAAGACACGGTGTCGAATATACTCCAGATAGCCCAAACGTGTGGTGTCTCTCCAAATATATACAGTCCCAGTCACTGGTTTGTTGAAGAAGTAAACGAATTTACTAAGATTGAGATACGAAGAGTAGGAATTCAACCAGCTATAGTAAGCTATGATTCATTGAATACTACGAATACTACAATTATTAAGATTTTACTTATAGGTGATGACAATAGTCTTGCAAAGTGTAGGCACGAGTTAGAAATGAGCCGACTGGCAAAGATAAGTTGGTTTCACACGTATCCTGAATATCTGGAAATCATGCCGATTGATGTATCAAAAGGTACAGCAAGGGATAGGTTGCTCGACTATCTACATATTCCGATTCGTAATGTGCTAGCTATAGGCGATGGAATAAATGATATTCCACTTCTAGCTGATGCTGGAGTCAGTGTTGCTGTTTCTAATGCAAATGAGGAGCTATTGAAGATCGCCGATTTTATAACACTAAGTAACGATAGTGACGGTGTAAGTTATGCCTTGAAAGCATTTATTTTAGGTGATCAAGCGGCTTTTTCCAAATTAATCAAAACCAACAAAGGCTCCTTTCTCTCCACAGGGAGAGAATAGATTTTCAGTGTGAGTGGTGAGAATATGCAGTATGTGGTTATTCAATTGATAAAGCCAATGGTGACTGAGTGGCTAGATGTTTTGATGCACTCTCATGCAAAGAAATTAGATGATGCAATTGATACTTTGAAGTCCAAGTAAGCAGGCTGTGCACGCGTGCAACTACTAGTCACCGCAGGCGAATGCAGGGCTTATGGTTATAAGGTCTTGATTCAATGCACCAGGAGTTTCCAGATGAGTCGATTTGTCCTGAGTTTCGTGCCGTTGAACCGAAGTCCCAGCTCCTCATTTTTCATGAAAGGTGGCCAATGTTAACTTTAACTATCTTGGGAACAAGCGCAGCTTTGCCAAGCAATGGCCGTTTTAATGTAGCCTTCGTAATACAAGTCAGGGATACAACTTTCCTTATTGAGAGTGGACCGAATATATTGCATCAATTGCAAATGGCAGAAATAGATCCCTGCCGTGTCCAATACTTATTTATTTCCCATATACACGGTGACCACGTACTCGGGTTCCCACTCTTGATATTACATAGAGTTTTTGCTCCATGTGATGATCCGTTAATCGTCATATGTCCAGACGTAATAATAGGGGATTTGAAACAAATGGTAGCCTCAGTTTATCCGGAAATTTCTAGTCATCTTGAAAAGCATTGTCGTTTTGTTCCACATCCATCTACTACCCGGTGCTCGGTTGACATAGACCCCGGTATAACTGTGTCAACAATACCTGTCATTCACGGAGTTCCTACCTTAGCTCTCCGTCTAGATTGTTCTGGGAAATCAATTGTTTACTCTGCCGATACAGCACCTTCGCAGAATATGCATCAATTTGCAGCGGGAAGTGATATTCTAATTCACGATGCGAATTTTAGTGCCACTTTAGATCCAATAATAGAACTGGTAGATCATTCAACAGCAAGGGCAGCTGCAGAAATCGCGCGGGCGGCTGAGGCTAAGACTCTTATTCTTATTCATCTCCACAAAAAATATGCTGGTCAAGAGCAGCTTTTCTATCAGGAGGCTGCTTCGATTTTCTCAGGCCGAATTATTGTACCAACTCACATATCAACTCTAGTTCTAACATAGTTTTCAGCCGACTCGAGCTTCAGACCTGTTCGAAACTTTTCAATCTAAACCTAGACATACTTGATGGGACATTCAACTCTAATGTGACGCCAGATCAGGTGTCATATTAGAATTTCTCCACTATAGGCAGTGTCTAGTGGGGGATAATACTCATCCCAAAAGTCGACTTTAGTCGCACAATCTCCCTTTTGCGACGCTAGTTTAGCTTCGAAATTCAAAAGTACCCATGTAATAGACAGGAATTGAGCCTAATATTCTTCAGGCATAGACCCATAATAAGAATACATTGATAAAAAATTAGGGGATATATAATTTGTAAACTTTAG
>JACZJI010000038.1 GCA_014860665.1 Bacteroidales bacterium
ATGAAAAACAGAACACAGATGACACGGATTTTACGGATCCCGCACGTGCGGGACGGATTTGATCAGTGCAAGTCCGTCTGATCAGCGTCATTTGCGTTCTATCAAAAAGCAGTCAGAACTACCAAAAACCCGCAGGTTATGATAAAAACGATCATCATTGACGACGAAGCCCACATCAGGGATACCCTCCGCAAACTGCTGAGGATGTGCTGTCCGCAGGCGGAAGTGATCGGGGAAGCCACCGGAGTGACGGATGGAATGAAGAAGATACTTACCCTGCACCCCGACCTGGTCATTCTTGATATCAACCTGAAAGACGGTACCGGTTACGATCTCCTGCACCTGATCCACCCGGTAAATTTCAGGGTCATTTTCATTTCAGCATTCGACCGCAGGTCTATACAGGCATTCAAACTCAGCAGTCTCGCCTACCTCGTGAAGCCCTTCAGCACCCTCGACCTAGCCAGGGCCATCGAAGAAGTGGAACAAACCGAAGTGAAATATTTTGACCTGATCCTCGAAGCACTCGAAGCCAACATCAGGGATTAATGTGATGATGGAGAAATAACAACGGAAGAGACCTTGTTATGATCAGGCAAAATTGACCTGCGAATCGTTCATTATCAAAATCCTGTATCTTTGACATCCAAATTTTGAGATGCAGTGATCAATAACAATAAAGAACTTGCATACGGTAAAGTCAAACAGCTGGTAGATAGATTTCGCGAGCATGTGGAAGAATACAAGCGCAAAGGCTACAACGAGCATCAAACCCGCGTGGATTATATTAATCCCTTCTTCAAAGCTTTGGGATGGGATATGGATAATGAGCAGGGATTTGCTGAAGCTTACCGCGAGGTAATTCATGAAGACAAAATAAAAGTTGGGTCAGCAACAAAAGCACCCGATTATGCTTTCACACTTTTCGGTCAGCGAAAGTTTTTTGTTGATGCCAAAAAACCATCAATTAACATAAAAGATGACATTGCCCCTGCCTATCAGGTGAGACGATATGGCTGGAGCGCCAAAGTCCCACTCTCTGTTGTTACCGATTTTGAGGAATTTGCTATTTATGATTGTACAAAGAAACCCAACCCCACCGAAAAAGCCTCCATTGGACGGATCAAATACCTCACCTTTGAGCAATATCTTGATGAGTTCGATTTCCTATGGGATTTGTTTGCCAAAGAGAACCTTCCAAAAGGCCGCTTTGATAAATTTGTACAAAGCGACACAAGTAAAAAAGGAACTTCAACGGTCGATGAGGAATTTCTCAAATCCATCGAAGAATGGAGGCGCTACCTTGCAACAAGTATCGCACTGCAAAACAGGGAATTGAATGAGGATGAAATGAACTTTGCTGTACAAAAGACGATCGATCGCATTATTTTTCTGAGAATTTGCGAAGATCGGGGAGTGGAACCTTATGGTGAATTGAAAAGGGCTGCTGAGAAGGGCGAAGTTTATCAAAATCTTTTCCGGTTGTTTCAAATCGCTGACGAGAAATACAATTCAGGCTTGTTTGATTTCAAAAGCGACACCATAACCCAAAAGCTGATCATCCAAAACAAACCACTGAAAATCATAATAAAAGAGCTTTATTACCCGCACAGCGAATTTGAGTTTTCGGTGATGCCCGCCGACATATTGGGTAGTGTGTATGAGCGATTCCTGGGTAAAACTATTCGGCTAACTGCTGCACATCATGCCAGGATTGAAGAAAAGCCAGAGGTGCGTAAGGCTGGAGGCGTTTACTACACTCCAAAGTACATTGTGGATTACATTGTCCAAAAAACAGTTGGTAAACTGCTCGAGGGAAAAACGCCAAAACAAGCTGCAGAGCTAAAAATATGTGATCCTGCCTGCGGGTCTGGCTCATTCCTGATTGGTGCATATCAGTTTCTACTGGACTGGCATCTTGATTATTACCTTAAAAATCCGGCTAACCGTAAAAAGGAGCAACCACTCACTCCGGAAGGGAAACTTACAACTGCTGAAAAACGCCGCATCCTCCTCAACAACATTTATGGCGTTGACATTGATCCACAGGCAGTAGAAGTGAGCAAGCTCAACCTGCTACTAAAAGCCATGGAAGGCGAAACACAAGCATCAATCAGTCAACAATTGAGCATGTTTCATGAAAGGGTGCTGCCAAACCTGAGTAATAACATTAAATCAGGCAACAGTCTGATTGATACCGATTATTACGATGGTCAGATTGATTATGGTGATGAGAAAAAAATCAGGCCATTCAACTGGAAACGTGCATTCCCCGATGTGTTTGGCGTAAAAGTTCAGGAAGTTCCACCTTTTTACAAGGTGCAATATCAGAAAGTAAAAAATCTGGCTGATGAAACGGATAACCTTATTAAGCAACTTACCGGAGATGTCAGGGAACCCAAAGTAAAGTATGGCTTTTCTTCAGGGTTTGATGCAATTATTGGAAACCCGCCTTATGGAGCAGCTTTTTCAAAAGATCAGATGATCTATTTTAAAAACAAGTATTCAACAGCAGTTTGGAGAGGAGAAAGCTACCTGATGTTTGTTGAACGAGGAACTAAGCTTCTCGAAAAAGGTGGAATGCTGGGATTTATTTTACCTGATACTCTATTGAATTTGGGCTTTACTCAGCCAGTTAGAGAATTGCTTTTAAGAAATTCCAGAATACAAGAATTGATCAGTTTGCCATCAAAAGTTTTTACAGGCGCCACTGTTGACACAATCATCTTATTGTCTGAAAAATCGGATTTTACCTCAACATTTCATCCTTCAAATGTTTTGGTGAAGTTGTTTCGAAAAAAACAAGTAATAGGTAAAATCGATCTGCCCGTTCATGAGTTTTATATAAATACTCAATCCTTTTTTACTCAAAACGACTTCAACATACATACCGACAACAGGGAAAGCACATTACTTCATAAATTGCAAAGCTGTCCAAAAACCATCAATGATATAGCTGAAATGTTCTCGGGTATTAAGGTTTATTCAGTAGGTAGAGGCACACCCATTCAAACAGAAGCCATAAGAAATTTAAAACCATACACCTCTGACACCAAAAAAGATGAAGAATGGAGTCCATTTTTTGACGGTAAACACATTGGAAAATTCACCCTCTATTGGGATCAGAACAATTGGATAAAGTATGGCATAAACTTAGCCGAACCCCGAAAGAAAGAAAACTTTCTCGGGGAAAAGATTCTGATAAGAAAAATTACTGGTAAAACGCTAATTGCAACTTACATCCCATATGATTCATATTGTAATACACTTTTGCACGTGCTTAAAATCAGAGACAAAAGCTATTCATACAATTCCCTTCTTGCAATTCTTAATTCCAAATTGATTGGCTGGTATTTCCGGAAACGTTTCCAGATCAGTGATGATGATACTTTTCCACAAATCATGATCAGAGATATCTTGCAGTTTCCCGTTCCAAGCATAAATTCAACAAATGAAATTGAATTAAGTAAACAATCATCTCAGCTATTAAAACTTAATCAGGGGCTTTTGCAAACAAAGCTTCAATCTGAAAAAGATCAAATCACAGAGCATATCCGGCATTGTGAATCCCGAATTGATGAGCTTGTTTATCAGCTCTATGAATTGACAAATGAAGAAATAAACATTGTGGAGGGAGAATTATAGCAACAATTGTCCATGCTATATTGAAATTAAAACCACAAACATCAGAAGCTAATGGCAATAATTGTGAAATACATCCTGATCACCATCGCAGGAATTTTTGCTCTGGCTTTCTTTACCTGTCTGGTCTTTTTCCTGGTTTCCATGCTTACTGAGTTTAAGCCAGGGCCGCAGGAAGCGTTAATACCTAGAGGGAATCCCAAAGGGAAAATAGTTCAAGACAGCATTATTAGCATTCTCTCGTGGAACATCGGGTATGCCGGAATGGGCGCAGAAACTGACTTCTTTTATGACGGCGGAAAGATGGTGCGGCCATCGCGGGAACTGAACCG
>JACZJI010000039.1 GCA_014860665.1 Bacteroidales bacterium
GGTCAGCGTCGATATTTTGCAGGATACGGTTCATCATAGTGTTATCTTCCAAAATCCAGCTGGCTTCTGTTTCTTTATATCCTCTTTTTGTGGCAGCATCGAAGCATTTGGCATACATGACTGTATCAATACCTTTGAGCCTATGACTTTCAATAAGTCCCAGCGTCAAAACCCTGCCCCGGGTAACTTTTTTCTGGAATCCTATTAATTTCATGAAGTTAAAAGGAAATAGTTTTCCGTTTTTAATTTTCTTGGTGATTTGGTTCAAATCAGGTAAAATGGCGATAAAAGCAACCGGATTTCCTTTATCTTCAGCAATATATACAAAATCCTGCGAGGTGAACATTTTAAGTTCTGCCGCCAGTGCCTTAAATTCGTCGTCATCCATAGGAATAAAACCCCAGTTCTTTTCCCAGGCTTTATTGTATATGTACTGCAGCTTTGGAGCTTCTTCTTTAATCTTTTTAAAGTTAACCTCACGGATGATGATATCCTCTTTCTTCAGTCTTTCTTCAATGGTATCTGCCAGTTTTTTATATCTCTGAGGGAAATTTTTTATCTGAATCTGATAGGAAAAAAGATCCATTCTTTTCCTGAATCCTGCAGCTTTGATTAAATCATCGTAATAAGGATAGTTGTGTGTCATCATCACATAGGGCGGGGTGTCAAAACCTTCTACCAATGTGCCGCAAGTGTCGTTTGTTGTAGGATTCATGGGGCCATAAGCACCATCAACTCCTTTTTCCTTCAGCCATTTGGTGGCGGCGTCAAATAAAGCACCAGAAACTTTTTTGTCATCCACGCAATCAAAAAAGCCAAAGAAACCATAGTTTTCATTCCAATGCTTAACATAATTTTCGTTGGTAATGGCCGCAATTCTTCCCAACACTTTCCCATTATCATCAACTGCCATAAAATAATCGGCATCGGCATGTTTGAAGATCAGATTTTTCTTCTTGTCCAATGTCTCTTTTTGCATGAGCCTCAGATCCGGCACATAAATTTTGTCCCCTGCATAAAGGTCGTAGGGGACATTAATGAATGACTTTAAATCACTCTTTGTGGTAACTTTTTTTATCTGAACCATTATTTTGATTTTAGAACGGTCAAATATATAAGGTTTTTCCGAAATTCATTAACTTTGCAGGCTTTATTTGAAAAAGCGCAGAACCTTTATCCATTTAATAATTATATAATGAGTTATTTACAAAACAGGTCAAAGGCTTATACTATCCCCCAAAAGGCAAAGGAAGCAGGAATGTACCCATACTTTAGGGTACTGGAATCGGGACAAGATCCGGAAGTAAACATGGCCGGTAAGACGGTTTATATGTTTGGTTCTAACAGTTATTTGGGGCTGACCAGTCACCCAAAAGTAAAAGAGGCTGCCATAGCTGCCATAAAAAAATATGGCACTGGAACGGCAGGCTCCCGCTTTTTAAACGGGACGCTGGATATCCATATTGAATTGGAAAAGCGCCTGGCCCGTTTTGTACACAAAGAGGCAGCAATTGCCTTTGCTACCGGTTTTCAGTCAAATCTGGGAGCCATCCCCACTGTAGTGGGACGTAATGATATTGCCATTATTGATGGACAGTGCCATGCGTCAATTATTGATGCTACAAGACTTTCATATGGAAAGATATTGAAATATCGCCACAATGATATGGAGTCGTTGGAAAAGGTGATGCGAAACCTTGAGAATAACGGAAATTCAGAGGGCCTTCGTATTATTATTACTGACGGGCTTTTCAGCATGGAAGGTGATATCGCACATCTCGATAAGATTGTTGAGATTGCCAAAAAATACAATGCTTCAGTCATGGTTGACGATGCTCATGGATTGGGTGTGTTGGGCGATAAAGGTTCAGGAACTTCCAATCAATTTGGTCTGGATGATGAAGTTGAAATGATTGTGGGAACATTTAGTAAGTCTCTGGCTTCAGTGGGGGGATTTATTGCCGGAAGTAATGAGTTGATTAACTATCTTCAACACAATGCCCGTTCTCTGATCTTTAGCGCAAGTTTGCCACCGGCTTCTGCAGCCAGTGTTCTTGCAGCACTTGACATTATTGAAACAGAGCCTGAGCATATTGAAAGACTTTGGAAAAATACTCACCATGCCATTGACCATTTTAGAGATTTGAAAATGGATATCGGGGAATCTGAGACTCCTATTATTCCGGTTTATATCAGAGATAATGAAAAGTCGTTTATGATATCACAGATGTTGCTGGAAGAAGGTGTTTTTGTGAACCCTGTTATTTCACCAGCTGTTCCTCCGGAAGGTTCACTGCTTCGTTTTTCAATCATGGCTACTCATAACTTTGATCAGATTGATCAGGCTGTTGAACGGATTTATAAGCTTGAAAAGAAGCTTGATATTATTCACTAGAAAGAGCATTTATGAAAACTCGTAAAGAAATTAAGGACGAGTATAAACAAATGAAGTTCAGAATTGGCGTGTTTCAAATCAGAAACACGGTCAATAACAAAATTTTTGTTGAAGGTAGTACTGATTTGGTTGCCATCTGGAACAGAATCAAATTTCAATTAAATGCGGGACTTCACCCGAATGCTGAATTGCAAAAAGAATGGAAAGAATTCGGTGCTGAGAATTTTGTTTATGAAATTCTGGGTGAAATCAAACAGGATGATACCGAATCAGTGGACTATAGAAGAGAAGTAAAGCAACTGGAAGAAATGTATCTTGAGAAAATGCAGCCTTATGGGAATAAGGGTTACAATGTCATAAGAAAGACAAAGTAGCGGGAAAGAAATATATTTTAATAAAACAGGCCTGGTTCTCTGAACCAGGCCTGTTTTTTGTTTGCAGAAACCTTTATAGGTTAAACCACGATTCTATTTGCTGGGTTTTATCTGACTCATGAATATGATAAAATTCGTTTGTCAGAGAGTTATATTGATAATCTTTTGCCCACTGTTTGTGATTTTTTGCAATCTCTTCTATAGCGTAGATTATTGTATCCAACTCTTCATCTGTCATGGTTGGATGCAATGAAACACGAATAAATCCCGGTTTCATGGAATGATCTCCTTTGCTGATCATATCTGTGATTCTGTGGGATTCTTCGGGGCCAATTCCTAAAAGAATATGGCCATAAGTGCCTGCACAGGCACAGCCCCCGCGAACCTGAATGCCGAACCGGTCATTCAAGAGTTTAACAACAAGGTTGTAATGAATGTTATCTATATAAAAGGATAGTATTCCAAGGCGGTCTCTCACATTTTCTTCCAGTATATGCACTCCGGGAATGTTTGCGAATCCCTCAAGAGCTCTTTCAATAAGTTCATGCTCTCGCTCAATCATCATTTTTGTGCCCATTTGTTCTTTGACTTCAATAGCCAGAGCAGCACGTATGGCCTGTAAAAAGCCCGGAGTTCCACCGTCTTCTCTCAATTCGATGTCATCAAAATACATGTGCTCACCCCAGGGATTGGTCCATTCAACAGTTCCTCCACCTGGTTGATCAGGAACTTTGCGGTCGTACATAGCTTTGTTGAAGATCAATACGCCTGAGCTTCCCGGCCCTCCCAGAAACTTATGAGGAGAAAAGAATATGGCATCCAGGCTCTCCATTTCATTTTCAGGATGCATATTTATATCAATATAGGGAGCTGACGCTGCAAAATCAACGAAAGCCAGTCCGCCGTAATGGTGCATAATAGCTGCAAGTTCCCGGTAAGGAGGAATAATTCCGGTAACATTTGAACCACCTGAGAAAGTCCCGATTTTCATTTTCCGGTCCTTGTATTTCTCAAGTTGTTTTACCAGTTCTTGCGGATCTACTCTGTTGTCCTTGTCAGGTTGCAGTAATACCACTTCTGCATTGGTTTCAAGCCAGGAGGTCTGATTCGAATGATGTTCCAGATGGGTTACAAAAACAACAGGTCTTTCGGTTTTTGGAATGCACTTTCCATTAATAAAAGATGCACAGTTCTTAAGCCCGAGAATTCTTTGGAATTTATTCACCACGCTCGTCATTCCCTGTCCATAGGTAATGATTACATCGTCAGGACCAGCGTTCACATGCTCTTTGATTTTTTTATGTGCATAATGATACGCTTTCGTCATCATAGTGCCTGTTTCGGTGGTTTCTGTATGTGTATTCCCCACATAGGGACCTACGATTTGTGCAATTTGATTCTCAATGGGAGCATATAAACGTCCGCTGGCGACCCAGTCAGCGTATATCATCCTCTTTACGCCATAAGGACTTTCGAAATATTGATTGTAGCCGATGATGTTTTTTCTAAATTTCTCAAAATGTCTTTCCAAAGTTTCCATACCTCAAACGGTTAATTTTTTGCTTATGTCCATAAAAAAACAGCCTCCCCACAATGGAAAAGGCTGTTCAGTAATATTTATAAAAATAACGTGTTGTGACAGCAACATTGATATTTACAACAACATTTGTTCATTTTCTGGTTAGATTAAACGACAAATATAAAATTTTTAGTGGCTTGAATACTAGGGAATTCTTTATTTGGAATGTGTTAAAAATAGTGGTAGAACGAAACAGAGTCATTCAAAAACGACGATGTTATTCCAGCCATGGGTCCATATCTGTATTCGGATTGGCGTAAATATCGGTATTCTGATATCTTAAAATAGTGGTTATAAACTCGATTTTCCCTGAAACCTCTTTATTCTGAGGATTGATTTCCAGTGCCTTTTTATAATCGTTTACTGCTTTTCCCAAATCGTTCATTTGAAAATACAATTCCGCTCTTTTACAATATAAATCAGCTTTACTGGGTCTCTCAGCGATAAGCTGATGTAACTTTTCCAAAGTAACTTTGATGTCGGAGGCTTTTTCTTTTTCGGGATTTATATTCTTTTCTGCTTTCATGTCCATTCATTAGCGGATGCAAATATAAAGACAAATTAATTTCAGGTAGCAGGTAGTAAAATCCGGTAAATAGAAGTTGCAATGTTGCATAAATGTTCTTTTTTAAGTCAAAATTGAGATTTTTTTCTTCTGCGGTTTTTACGGATTTATTACCTATGCAATGATTGTGAAACCTTCAATGCAAAGGTTTGATTTCTGCTTGAAAGCCACCATTTTCTAAGTCTAAGTAATTCCCCTAATTTTATTTAGAAAGCGGATTTTACGGGAAACTCTGCTGGGAAATGACTATCTTCGCAATCTGATTAAACAAAAAAACCATTACTATGAATCAGAAGAATATAGACTGGGCAAAATTGCCATTCGGATATTATAAGACAGATTATAACGTAAGATGCTATTACCGCAATGGAAAGTGGGGTGAACTTGAAGTGAGTTCTTCAGAATATGTCCCCGTGCATATTGCAGCAACAGCTTTGCATTACGGACAGGAAGCTTTCGAAGGAATGAAAGCATACCGTGGAAAAGATGGAAAAGTAAGGCTTTTCCGATGGCAGGAAAATGCTAAAAGGATGCGCAACTCAGCCTATGGAATTATGATGGCAGAAGTTCCTGAAGAACTTTTTTATAATGCTATTGTTAAAGCTATTCACATGAATGCCGATTATATCCCTCCCTATGGAACCGGAGCCACACTCTATGTTCGCCCGTTGCTTATGGGAAGTGGTGCAAGGGTTGGGGTTAAACCTGCTGATGAATACCTTTTTATGGTTTTCGTAACTCCTGTGGGAGCTTATTTCAAAGAAGGTTTTAAACCCGTATCTGTACAGGTTGTACGAGACCTCGACAGGGCTGCGCCGCTGGGAACAGGAAAATACAAAGTCGGCGGTAACTATGCTGCTGGTTTGCGTGCTACTGAAAGAGCACATGATGATGGTTTTGCTTCTGTATTATTCCTGGATTCTTTGGAAAAGAAGTATATCGATGAAGCCGGTCCTGCTAACTTCTTTGGAATAAAGGATAATACTTATGTAACTCCTCAAAGTGATAGTATTTTGCCTTCCATTACAAATATGAGTCTTGAGCAGATTGCAAAAGATCTGGGACTAAAAGTGGAACGCAGAAGAATTCCTTTTGAAGAACTGGCTACTTTCGAAGAAACAGGTGCATGTGGTACCGCAGCCATTATTTCCCCCATCAAGAAGATTATGGATAAGAGTACAGGCGTGACTTTCACTTACGGTGAAGAAGCAGGTACTGTATCGACAAAATTATATCATCATTTAAGAGGTATTCAGGAAGGAACCATTGAAGATGTTCATGGCTGGAATACCATTATCGAAGGAATTTAATGTAATTTCCCTTTCTCTTTTCAATAGAAAAAGGCGCTTTTTCAAGCGCCTTTTTTATTTTTTAGAACGGCCAGAAATTATTGTCGTTCCAGATTTCTTCTTTCAAATCTTCGCTCAGTCTGTGTAACAGATGATGGTGTCCTCTTTCCCATTCAGCCAGCATAGTGTAAACCGCTTTTTCTTCAATACTGGTGGCTTCTTTGGCCCTGGCAGCGTAAACATCAATGGCTTTATTCTCGAAATTAATGGCGGCTGAAATAGCAGCTGCTTCAAAACTGGCTGCGTCGATTTCTTTTTTGACTTGCTGGGTAAGGATATCAGTATTGCTTTCTTCATGAGGATGGTTTTCCGGCGCAATAAACTGATGGTTTTCGACATAACTCTGCGCCTGTTTTGTCAGGAACTGAATATGCTCATTTTCTTCTTCGGCCATGTCTTCAAAAATCTGCTTCACAGCAGGGCTTTTGCTGTTCCGGGCGGCTTGTGTATAAAATGCTTTTCCTTGTCTCTCTAAAAGGATTGCGGTTTTTAAAATTTCAAGTGCTGTATCTTGTCGTTCCATATTATTATTGTTTTTCCCAAAGGTACTAATTATTGTATTGAATAAGAGTTAATTCTTATTAAATATGAGGCTTTTATTGGAAAATATTGCGGGACCGGCACTGGTTTGTTAAACGCACCAGAAAGTTCGCGATTCATTTTTTCAAGTAAAAAAGATTCCGTAGGTTTGTTAATAAACGTACAATTTACATCATTGGAAAATAAATCAGAAATTTTTGCAGAGCTTCTTTCACAGTACAATCCTGTAAAATTATTAGGAATGAAAGCTTTACCTGTTTCGGGTTCCAACCGCCAGTATTTCCGCCTGCAGGTTGAGGAACAGGGAAAAACAAAATATTATATGGGGATTTATCATCCCGAAGCTGGGGAGAACAAAGCTTTTTATTTTTTTACGAAACACTTTCTTGAAAAGGGCTTAAAAGTTCCTCCTGTTTATGCAAATACGGAGGATTTTCGTTATTTCATTGTGAAAGATTTGGGCGATGAAACTTTGCTGAAAGCAATCGAAAAAAAGAAAGTTTCGGGCAAAGATGAAGAGATTATTGGACTATATAAGCCGGTAATTGATGATCTGCTGGATTTTCAGTTAAAAGGAATTCAGGGCTTAAATCTGGATTATGCGTATCCGGTGGCAACTTTTTCAGAACAATCAGTCAAATGGGACTTAAACTATTTTAAATATTACTTTGTTAAAAGCCATAATCTGAACTTTGATGAGCAAAAGCTTGAAGCAGATTTTAATGCTTTTACCCAGAGAATTATGGCCTCGGAAATGAATTATTTCAACTATCGCGATTTCCAGGCACGCAATATCATGTTGTTCGAAGATCAACCTTGGTACATCGATTTCCAAGGCGGCAGAAAGGGGCCTTTAACTTACGATCTGGTTTCTCTTTTATATCAGGCCAAAGCAGGTCTTTCGGAGCATGTCCGAAGTCAATTGCTTGATTATTATCTGTTGAAACTTGAAGCGCGTATTCCTGGGAAAGCAGAAGAAGTCAAAACACATTTCTATGATTTTGTCTATTTCAGACTGATGCAGGTGATGGGGGCTTATGGATTCAGAGGATTATTCGAAAGAAAACCCCATTTCATTCAAAGCATTCCCCTTGTTATCGAAAGTTTGTCGGATCAGATGAAATTGAGCCCTGTCCCTGAGGATCTGCCGGAATTGAAAGCTGTATTTAATCAGATTATTGCTTTAAAATCTGGATATGAAAATCAAAAGGCTGATGAGACGGTGCTGATAGTTTCCATCAACAGCTTTTCATATAAAAAATCGGGAATTCCTTTGGACCATACTGAAAATGGCGGAGGGTTTGTGTTTGATTGCCGTGCTTTGCCCAACCCGGGCAGGGTAGAGGAGTTGATGGAGTTTAACGGGACTGAGGCGCCCATCATTGAGTTTCTTGAAAAAAAAGCAGAGGTTCTGCATTTTATGCAGCATGTTTTCCTACTGGTTGACCAAAGCGTGGATAATTATCTTGAAAGAAAATTCAGCCACTTACAGGTGAATTTTGGCTGTACAGGAGGAAAGCACCGTTCTGTTTTTATGGCAGAACAGTTGGGAAAACATCTTGAAACTAGAACAGGAGTAAAGGTTGTTGTTCGTCATAGGGAACTGGAATAAAAGATTGTATGAAGGCAATGATATTGGCAGCGGGTTTGGGAACGCGTTTGGGCAGTCTGACAAAAGACAAGCCGAAGGCGCTGGTTCCGTTTGGAGGCAGGCCCATGCTTGAAGGACTAATCCTTAGACTGAAAGGACAAGGTTTCGAAGATATTCTCATCAACGTGCATCATCATGCTGAACAGATTATGCAATTTGTAAAAGAACATCAGGCTCTTGGCGTGGATATCCGGTTCTCGCATGAAAAGGATGCTTTACTCGATACAGGTGGGGCCATTGCTTTTGCAAAGAATTTTTTTAAAGGAGCTGAACCCGTCCTGATTCATAATGTAGATGTTTATTCGGATATCAATTTCAGGAAGCTTTTCGAATTTCATACCCGAAAACAATCCATGGCTACCTTGGTGGTGCGTGACAGGGAAACCGGTCGTAAGCTTTTGTTTGATGAGGAAATGGGTTTAAAAGGCTGGGAAAACCAGAAAACCGGAGAGAGAAAATGGGTTAAGGAACCACATGAAAACCTGTCAAGTCTGGCATACAGTGGTATTTATGTTGTAAGCCCTGATTTTGCTGAAAATATTCCTTTTACAGGAGCTTTTTCGATCATCGATACATGGTTGAAAATGGCTTCTGATTATCCGATTTACGGATGGTTTGATGCTAATTCACTTTGGTACGATCTGGGAAGTCCCGACCGTATCAAGAGAGCGGAAGAGGAGCTGCAGTTTTAAAATATGAACAAAAAAAGCCGGAAGTGAAAACTTCCGGCTTTTTTATTTAAAGAATATTTTACAAATGAATCACTTCTCCATAAGCGTCTGCAACAGCCTCCATGATAGCTTCCGACATCGTGGGGTGCGGATGCACAGCGTTGATGATTTCATGACCTGTGGTTTCCAGTTTCCTTGCAACGACTACTTCAGCAATCATTTCGGTAACATTTTCACCAATCATGTGGCAGCCCAGCCATTCACCGTATTTGGCATCGAAAATGACTTTTACAAAACCGTCTTTTTTCCCTGCTGCACTTGCTTTTCCTGAAGCGCTGAAAGGGAATTTCCCAACTTTGATATCATAACCGGCTTCCTTGGCGGCTTTTTCCGTCATTCCTACGCTGGCTACTTCAGGACTGGTGTAGGTACAGGCTGGAATATTACCGTAATCCAATGGTTCTGCATCCAGGCCTGCAATCTTTTCCACACAGGTAATCCCTTCGTGGGAAGCTGTGTGAGCCAGTGCCGGTCCATGAACAATATCACCAATAGCATAATATCCCGGAACATTGGTTTGATAAAAGTCATCAACTTCAACTTTCCCTTTGTCTGTTTTGATTCCTACATCTTCCAGACCAATGCCTTCGAGATTTGTAGCAATTCCAACTGCGGAAAGTACGATGTCAGCTTCAACGTCTATCATGCCTTTTTTGGTTTTGATACTTACTTTACAGGTCTTTCCTGAAGTATCAACTTTTTCCACTGACGAATCAAGCATGATGTTCATGTTCGCTTTTTTGAATGAACGTGCCAGCTGCTTGCTTACTTCTTCATCTTCAAGCGGAACTACATTAGGCAGAAACTCTACCAGGGTAACTTCTACGCCCAAAGAATTGTAGAAATAGGCAAATTCCGAACCAATGGCGCCGGAACCTACAACTACCATGCTTTTGGGAAGTTTTTCAAGTGTCAGGGCCTGACGATAACCGATGATTTTTTTGCCATCCTGGGGCAGGTTGGGCAGTTCGCGTGAACGTGCTCCCGTGGCGATAATAATGTGATCGGCTTCATAATCTGTTTTTTTGCCGTCTCCGGCTGTAACTTCAATTTTCTTTCCGGGTTTAAGCTTTCCAAAGCCCTGAATCAATTCTATTTTGTTCTTCTTAAACAGAAATTGAACACCTTTGCTCATGCCATCGGCAACATCGCGGCTTCTTTTTACCATTTCTGTTAAGTCCGGGGCCACGGAACCGTCAATTTTAACACCGTATTCGGCTGCATGCTGAGCATAATTATATACCTGTGCACTTTTCAGTAATGCTTTGGTAGGAATACAACCCCAATTCAGGCAGATACCGCCAATTTCAGCTTTCTCAATGACAGCAACTTTTTTGCCAAGTTGCGATGCCCTGATGGCAGCAACATAGCCTCCCGGGCCGCTTCCAAGAACTAATATTTCATATTTCATCCGTATAAAATTTAATTTTTAATGGTAGGATGGAACTTACCATGCAATTTTTATTCACGATCTTATAATAACTGAATAACAATTGCATGGACGTTTCATTGTCTGACTTTTAATATTATCTGCAAAAATAATATTTCGCTGGCTTTTAAGAGGTATTTTCTTCAAATAATTTTGTACGATTCTAAATAAGAAGTACAATTTGCTGAAAATATTTGTAATTTAGTACGTTAAATTAATGAGATGCAGTTCGGTAATGCAACAAAAAGAGAGCCGGCATTTGCCGGAAGTTTTTACCCTGCCGATAAAAGTGCAGTACTGGAGCTTTTGCATGAGTTTGATAAAAATTCGAAAGATATTCTTGCTGACTTTTATGAGTCTTTCGACTTATCCGGTGTGCATGGATTGATTGTTCCCCATGCAGGGTGGGCCTATTCAGGCAAGACGGCGTTTTTAGCTTATCAGTTGCTGAAGGAATGCCAGTGCCAGAAAATTGCATTGCTGGGACCTTCACACCGACATTTATTCCAGGGTGCTTTTGCCGATAATCACGATTTTTGGGAAACACCATTGGGAGAATGCTCCATTATCAAAGACGCATACTTTGAGGTTAGCAACAATACGCATGAACGTGAACATTCCCTGGAGGTTCAGATGCCTTTTATTCAGTATTTTTCACCATCATCCAGGGTTTTACCGCTGGTTGTAAGTGAAATGACCAAAAGCCTCGCAGGAGATTACGCTCAGCATTTGATCGAAGAGAACTATTTTGTGATTATCAGCTCCGATTTAAGTCATTTTCATTCTTTGGAACAGGCCAGGAAAATTGATGCCAGGACCATCGCTTCGATAGAAGAAAAAGACGGAACCAATATTGAGGCATGTGGCAGCAATCCTTTAAAAATAGGATTTGCTTTGATGCGTGAAAGAAATCTTACCCCTCATCTGATCCATTATTCTACCTCTGCAGAGGCTTTCGGAGATACCACTTCTGTGGTAGGATATGCAAGTTTTTGGTTTTAATGGAAAAGGAAGTGTCAACTTACTTTTTGTCTTCAAAAGAGTAAACCTCATAAATGCTATAAGAGGCATTTAAGTAGTTCTCGGGACGTATTCCTGCCTTGCGTGCAAGATGCATGAGGAAGTCTTCCGGTTTACTGACTTGTTCCCAAACCTGGGGCAAATAAGTGGCTCTGTAAATTCCTGACTTCAAAACAACACCCTTTCCCTTGATTAAACGGAACAACTCTTCCATGTTTTCAAACTCTATGGGCTGTGGTTCTGACAAAATGCTGATTTCAATAAGTGTAGTTGCCAGCTCCTTTTCCTCAAGAGGCTCAAAACGACTGTCTTTGAAAGCGGCATGGATACTGTTGCTGATAAGATCCTCAAGCAGTGTCTCACCACTTTGTGCTTCCAGAGTTCCGATGCAGCCACGCAGCTGGCGCGAATTCTCCTGTAAAGCATATAACGAGACAAAGCAGGTCAGGTTTTGTTCCAGTACAGGGATGCCCAGGCCGGAATATCGTTCATAAAGTTTCTTTTCACAGAATGAGAGAGAAAGGTTTGCGCCCGATCCACGAGGTTGAATTCCTGCTCTTTCAAAACAAAACCGGATGGCATTCCTGGAGAGTAAAAGGAGTTGCTTCTTTTCGAGTTCGGTGAGTGAGAAATGATAAGTCATGGTTAATAGTTTTATTGAAAAATGCCCGGGAGCTTTTGCCCGCAGTTGGGACAGGCCCCATCATCCAGAAAATTATATCTCAGATCGTACCTGTCGCGGATGATAAGCTTTTGTCCGCAGCTTGCGCAAAAAGTTATTCCATGATCCTGCGGTGTATTTCCTAAATAAATAAACTGAAGCCCCTCTTCTGCACCGATCTCGCGTGCTCTTTCCAACGTGGAAACAAGGGTAGGGGCTTTGTTGGTCATTTTATAGGTCGGGAAAAACCGGGATAAGTGCCATGGAATATCTTTTGATATGGAAGCAATGAATCCGGCGATGAGCCTGAGTTCTTCATCAGAATCATTTTCTCCCGGAATGATTAGTGTTGTAATTTCCAGCCAGATTCCTTTTTTATAGGCAGAACGTATTGTATTCAGCACCGGTTTCAGTTTTCCTCTGCAATACATTCTGTAAAACTTGTCGGAAAAAGATTTCAGATCGATGTTCATGGCATCAATTCTGTCGCTGAGAAGGTCCAGTGTTTCTTCACTTTCGAAGCCGTTGCTGATATAAACATTTTTCAGCCCTCTTTTTTTCGCTTCAGCGGCTACATCCACTACATATTCAATAAAAACCACCGGCTCGTTGTAGGTATAGGCAATGGATTCACAATTGCTGTGTTTTGCCATCTCCACGGCTTTTTCAACGCTTAAGAAATTTCCCTTTATTTCGTCGCCCCGCATCTGACTGATTTCATAATTCTGACAAAAGGAGCAATCGAAATTACAGCCTGCCGTTCCCAATGACAAGGCTCTGGTTCCGGGAAGAAAATGAAACAGCGGTTTTTTTTCAATGGGATCGGAATGCACGGCAACCGGATATTCATATACACTGGTGTAAAGGCTGCCTTCTATGTTTTTGCGAACTCCGCAGATGCCAAGCCGCCCGGGGCGGATGTTACATGAATGGGCACAAGCAAAACAACGTACCCGTTGATTTGCCAGCTGCTCCCATAAAAGAGCACTATGAAAGCGGGCAGTGGGCATCGCGGTTATAATTTTCCTTAAAGTTACGCGAAAAACAGGCTCCTGAGGAAAGTTGATTAAAATATTTGCGGGATAAGTCTTTTTGGGTTTGCAGCCTCAGGGAAGAGATTTCCAGGACATTCCTCACCTGTCAGACCACAAATTGATGTTTTCTGGTTGAATTTTTCCTATTTATTAATCGGATTAACAATTTTCCAATTAAAAATAGAACTGTATTTAGGTGCGTATTTAATAAGAGGTATTACTGCTTACTATTGTTCAAATAGTTCAGTTACATTATTTTTAATCGCCCGTTTAGCTGCTTTTTCAGCTCTTTTTTCTTTCAGGGTTTTAACAGGAAGTTTTTTATCATTTTTCCCGCTTTTGTTTTTGTCTTTTGACATGATTTCAGTTTTTATGAGTTGTATCAATTATTTATAATGTGATAGTAAAATGATTAGTCTGATTTGTAAAAAGTCTTTAATCAGTTATTTTATATACCACTTCCTTCGTATCCGCTTTTAATAACGGTTAGAATTATTTTGACCTGCTCGTTGGCATTGATAATATTTGGAATATGAGCCGGCATGATGATTCCCTGGCCTGTATGGATAAGATATGCCTCATTGTCAATAATAATTTCGACTTCTCCTTCAATAACCTGAATAAACATATCGAAAGGAGAAGTTTTTTCAATCAAAGTTTCATCTGCATCAATGGCCATAACGCTTAGATGCCCGGTAGCCTTCCGGAGAATTGTTTTAGTAATGACTGAATGGGGGATATAATCAATAATTTCAGCCAGGTTATAAACTTTAGATTTTTCAATTTCACTGTATTGCATGTGTCTGTTCCTTTGTTTGATTACGTTTAAAATCTAATAATAAGCCTAAGGTTTTACCAATACGTAAACTTTTCTAAAATGATCATCATAAAACAGCGTATGTAATGACATCAATAATGGGCTGGGGACATCGTGTCCGTATAATAAGTTTCCCATACCGGTTTCTGTTATTCCTGATATAAATCTTAAAGCATGTTTAACCCCCCAAAAGGAGTGTGTGAGCTTTGGATATATGAGTAATATTTTCATCGTTATCTTTTTTGTGATCAGTTATCCCATTTCAACTGGAAGGGAAACAGATCGAGAAGGAAAGCAAAAACACAGATAAAACTTTACTACTGTATCGGGTTCACTTAAATTCTTCAGCATGTCTGAAAGATTAATTTTGAACCGAATACAAAGGTCTCTAAATAATAAGGGAAATGCATTACACTATTAAGGAAAGTAATTGCATAATTCACACATCTTCAAGTGTGCCACGCCTTTTGTTCTTGATATTTTTAAAGTGAGTAGGGGTAAGTCCGGTAATTTTTTTAAATTGATTGGATAGATGAGCGACGCTGCTGTAGTTCATGATGTAGGCAATTTCAGTAAGATTAAGCTCATCATAAATAATGAGTTCTTTTACTTTTTCAATTTTATGGAGCAGATAAAACTTTTCAATGGTAATGCCCTTAACATCGGAAAAAAGATTGGCAAGGTAGGTGTAATCGTAATTGAGTTTTTCACTAATATAATCTGAAAGATTAACTTTAATGGGCTCGTCGGTGTAATGAACCAGTTCGATAATTGCACTTTTAATTTTTTCGACCAGTATATTTTTTTTACTGTCCATTAAAAGCAATCCCGATTTCCTTAAAGCAGTATCCAGCTGTTCCAGTTGTTCAGGAGGAACGTTGCCCTTAATATTCACTTCACCGATTTTCACATAACTATAAGGCAGACCGAGTTTTTCCAATTCAGACTTTACAACCATTTGGCAGCGAATACAAACCATATTTTTGATGTAAACTTTCATTTAACATGTTGTGAAATATTAAAATTGTGGTTTTTACCTCTGGCACAAATCTTCTAGGTACACAATAACCTGTGTTTGTACACAAAGATATAAAAATTAAATCGTTAATGCAAAAAGGGGTAAGCCCTTTGTTTCTTTTTACGAAACAAGAGATCCGGCCACAGCAGGATAAATAAGATAAACCTGTCAGATTTGACTTTAACAGACAAATCCGACAGGCTGGAGGTACTCCGCTACTGGCGGAGGGAAGTTAATTTTTGCGTGAAAATACCATGACTCTATCTTATCGAACTTAATGATTTCAGAGAGCGTTATGTCATTTCACTTTGGGGGTTCTCTAACTATTTCATATACCTGTTTTTCTTACGGGATTTTTTGCTTGTGGCAATAACAACAATACCTCCCGCAAGAATCACTCCACCAACGATGGGTGACCATTGCACCGGATGACTCGTTTCTTTATTAATTTGAACTAAGCCCATGTCAATCACTTTATCTCTTGTTACATAATTGAATCCGGTATAAACAATCATCAGGACACCGATTATTGCCATTATTATTCCCAATGATTTTTTTTTCATTTTCTTATTTTTTTAAATGCATTCTGTCAACAGTGATTGAAATCAAACCCGACAAACCGTGAAAGAAATCTTTGGCGTAAATAACGAAAGGGGAACATCTTCAAAGAATCATCTGCCCCGAATAACTCGGAGCAATACGGCAATGATTGCAATAACGAGCAGAATATGTATGACCCCTCCAACGTGAAAACCAAGATATCCAATTAGCCAGCCGATGATTAAAATTACAGCGATGATGTACAATAGATTTCCCATTTCAGTAATATTAGGTAGTTAATAAATCGTATAAATATTCAGTAGAAGCAAAATCTACATAATCTTTATATTAAACCGGAACTTGTTTCAAAAGCATGTCCTGTTAAACAGGTTGCTTTAAAGTAAAATAATCAGCAGCAGTGCAATGATGATGGCTGCTCCCAGAGAAATATAAAGACCGTGATGTGTGGTTCCTGAATTATTGCTGGTTCCGGCTGCTCTGAGTTCGTTTCGTATCGACCGCACTTCTTTTCTTAGTTCTTTCCTTTCAGCTGGCTTAAGGGTTGAAAATTTCATCGCTTTTATTTCATTTAACCTGTCAATCTTTGCGTTGATTTCTTCAGCTTTGAGAGTAACACTGGTGGTAGTTGTTTTCTTACCGGTCTTTGTTTCAGCATTCATCTGACCCGGAAAAAATAAAAACAGCATAAATGCTGTCATTAGGCTTAGCGTTAGATTTTTCATGTGAATTAGTTTTAATAGTGAATATTTTTCCTGGATTTAAAGATAATTTCCTTTAACAAAAAAAATCTTACACAATTCTTATAAAAAATTGCAAAATTCACATATGCTGAGTCCGTTGCGATATTTCTCTTCCATCATTCTGAGTAAAGAGAGGCCTTATTTTTTGCTGCCTCAGCAATTAAAGTTGTCAGACTCTGCAGGGATGTAAGGCATGGAGGAGCCCCGCAGATGCCGCAATGTTCGGGCAGGAGGGTACAAAAATGGACGCGGGCAAAACAGCACACCAGTTGGTCCGCCGGCTTTTCCCATAAAAGGGCACTATAGAATCGGACATTTGGCATCGAAGCAGTATTATTCTTTATAAATTACGCGAAGAACGGGCTCTTATGGAAAGTTGATCGTTTTTTTTCGGGACAGGCCTTTTTGAGTCTTGTTTTCAGATGATTGAACAGAGAGTAAGGTTTTAAAGTCTGACAGTTCATCAGAAAGGTAAAATATCTGAAAACCTTAATGAATATAAACTGCCGGGAGCTGTAATACTAAAGATGAAATAGTCAAGGACGTCCCTGATCCGGTAGTTTAGGAATTTTATTGTCTCTCCCGGCTTCAGTTTAATTTATCTAGGGAATTTAAGGCTTACTTTGGCTCCGCCCGCATTATTGTTGCTTAGATGGAGATTCCCCTTATGATGGTGTATAATGATGCTGGCCAAGTGCAGATTGAGCCCCGTTCTTCCATCGCGGTGTTCCACTCCGGTAGTATATTGCATCAAGCTTTTCTCAAGCATAGTATCAGGGAAGCCTTTCCCTTTATCTTCAATGGTACACTGGAATGTCTCATCTTCTTCACTTAATCCGATTTTTACAGGTTCTTCCTGAGGGGAGTAGGTAATGGCATTATCCACCAGGATCTCTAAAGCCTTTTTGATAAAACGGCGATCTGCATCTATGTAAATGTTTTCATTTCCTTTATGGAATATAATTTTTTCAGGTGCTATTCCTTTTTTTTCAATGTAATCTTGAGTAAAAGCCTGCAGGAAATCAGTAAACGAAAATTCCTCTTTTAAGAACCTTGATTCTCCCTGGGTTTGTATTTGAGAAATTTCCAGCGCTTGTTTTGAAAATTGTTCCAGTCGCAAGGTGGACCGATCCAGGATATCAAGATATTCCATTAGGTCATCAGAAAGTTCGCTGGTTTTTAGCAGTTGAACGCCGCCCAGAATACCATTTAACGGGGTGCGGATTTCATGACTGGCCATATGCAGGAAATCCGTCTTAGCCTGGTCGAGTGATTTAATATCTTTAATTGCAATGGCTAAAGTGGCATTAGCTTTTTCCAGTTGGGCAGTCCTTTGTTTAACCTTTTCTTCAAGTATGACATTTTGGTTTTGAACCTGTTGATATAAAAACCGGGTCTCCAGCAGGTTTTTTATGCGTAGGTCAACTTCAGTCAAATCAAAAGGTTTTGTTAAGAAATCCTTAGCGCCTTCAGAAAGTGCACGCGTCCTGGTTTCTTCTGCAATGTCGGCCGTAAGCACCAGTATGGGCAAATAGGTCGTTTTTGGGATCAGATCTTTTAACTTTTCCATCACCTGAAAGCCGTCTAAATGAGGCATCATCAGGTCAAGCAGGATAATATCGGGTTTAAATGTTTTGAATAAATCAAAAACCCGACGCGGATCGGTTGTGGATTTCAGATGCGTATAATCCTTTAGCTCCAGTAACCCTTGAAGAACATCAATATTTTCCTGTTTATCATCTACAATTAAAATGTTAGCGTTTTTCAGGGTCTTATCAATCATGGTTTTAATACTATTAAATTAATAAATACAATAAGCCAGAAGTGCATGAAAGTAATCAGTGTCTCCTTAAGCTAAAGGCAATATATTGCCAGCAATAACCACCAGGCAAACGCGATCTATTTATTTTTCTCTGTTCATAAACTCATCCAGCACTTTTAAAAATTCCACTACATCCAGAGGTTTTGTAAGGTAATTTTTAGCCCCGCTTTTCAGCAGTCTGTCTATCTGTTTTGGCATTGCATCTGCACTCAGAATAACTACCGGGATAAATTTTGTTTCGTCGTTATTTTGTAGCATCTGCAATACCTCACTGCCTTTAATATCCGGTAAATCCAGATCCAGCAAAATCAAAGCAGGCTTGTAATCCCTGGCAAGTTTAACGGCGTTTCTACCATACATATCCGAAATCAGGTGGATAGAAGGACGATGACTTTCTATAATCTGTTCTATAAGTTGTGTGTTAGATACATTATCTTCGATATACAAAAGTATCCCATCCACATTGTCTTTTTTCAATTCAGTTTTTTGAACCTTATTCAGTCGTTCATAATTTTCTAACTGATGTTTGGCCTTAGGTAGTTCAATCCAAAACGTACTTCCTGTCTCTGGTCTGCTTTCAACACCGATGGTCCCGCCCATAGCTTCGACCAGTTTTTTCGCAACCGTCAGCCCGAGTCCTGTTCCTTCTATCTCTGTAACACCAGCTCCTATTCTCTGGAAAGGGTCAAACAGGGTTTTCAGGTCCTCCGGGGCAATGCCTTTTCCTGTATCAGTAATACTGATCCTTACCATCTTCTGCTCCTGGCCATCTGTTTCCTGACTTTCGGTTTCGGGCTTCCCGTCGACCACATAACAGCCAATTTTCACAGATCCGTTTTCCCGGTTATATTTAACGGCATTATTCAATAAGTTTAGCAAAACCTGCTTCATCTTTTGCTGATCTGCTTTTACGTAAATATTCTTGTTCGAACAATCGTCAAACTTAAGTTGAATTTTATGCTGGTCAGCAAGGGGCAAAACAATGTCCAGCGTTTCAGAAACGATGCCTGCCAGATAAATGGGCTCTAAAGAAATGGAAAGTTTTCCTGATTCAATTCGTGAAAGGTCGAGTACTTCATTGATTAACTCAAGTAAGTGCTTTCCGTTTTTCAAAATATGCTCAACCCCTTTTTTATGAGATGGAGAGAGTTCCCCCATTTTCATTAACTGTGCAAAACCGAGGATGGAATTCATGGGGGTACGGAGTTCATGGCTCATGCGGGAAAGGAATTCACTTTTGGCAAGGTTGGCCCGGTCTGCCTCCACTTTGGCATTCTTTATTTCATCTTCTATGGCTTTCCGTTTGCTGATGTCGATGATAGAGGCCAGTACCGACGTTTCATTGTTGAGTTGTATGGGGCTCAGCGCCACATCGATGGGAAATACGGTGCCATCCTTTTTCCTCCCTGAGAGGTCAAGTCCGTCCCCAATATTTCTTGTTTTTGGGTGAGACATATAGTTTAACCGTTCAGAAATATGGCCGATCTTAGCAGAATCCGGAACCAGCATTTCCACGGAATTATCGATCATTTCGTTACGACTATAACCAAAATAACTTTCAGCCTGCAGGTTTACCATCTGAATAATGCCTTTTGAATTGACCATAATGATGGCATTGGGAGCAGATTCAACCACAAGCCGGAATTTTGCTTCTTCTTCCCGTAGCTTTTCATTTGTTTCTGCAAGCAGTTCGGTTCTTTGTTCCACTTTTAGCTCGAGCTCCGCATTCATGTTGCGAAGTTTTTCTTCGGTCCGTTTACGGGTAATAGCCACACTTGCCAAATACACAACTGATTTTAAGAGCTCTATTTCTTCATTCGTTGGTACACGTGGCTCGCGGTGATAAATGGCAAAAGTGCCCAGAACGTTTCCGTCTGAATCGAAAATTGGTTCCGACCAGCATGAGCGTAATTCTGCACGCGTAGTTAATTCCAGGAAAGATTCCCAGTTTGGATGGGTTATCAAATCTTCGGCAATTACCCGTTGTTTTGACCAGGCGGCGGCACCGCATGAACCAACTTTTTCACCAATTTCAAGTCCGTGAATTGCCTCATTGTAAAATTCGGGCAGGTTGGGTGCAGCTCCCATCAGCAAATGTTTCCCTTCGGCATCCAACAGCAGAATTGAACAGAGAGAAGTCGGATCTTCTTCTTCAACCAATTTAACTATGCGTTCAAGAATTTTTGAATGCGGTAAGTTCATAGCGATAGATTCAAGTATTTCACTTTGTCTTCGCTTACGGTTTTCAGCTTTTTTGCGTTCCGTGATGTCTCTGGTAACTTTGGAAAAACCTTTCAGGGTTCCCTCGTAGTCATAAATTGCTGTTACAACGCCGTCTGCCCAAAATTGGGAACCATCTTTTCGAACCCTTAACCTTTCCTGTTCAAATTGCCCCTGGGTCCTTGCATTCTGGATTTCTGCATCCGGCATTCCTGACTGGTTGTCCTCCGGAGAAAAAAATATTGAAAAATGTTTTCCTGTAATTTCCTCATTGGTGTAACCATAAATCTGTTCTGCACCACTATTCCATTGTTTAATATACCCCTCGGTATCCATCATGAAAATGGCGTAATCCCTCACGCTTTCAATCATCAGCTTGTACTGTTCTCTGCTGTTTTGCAGGGCTTCGGTTCTTCTTTTAACCTGGGCTTCCAGATCTTCGTTGAGTTTTAAAAGATCTTGTTCTGCTTTTTTCCTTTTTGTAACATCGTTGATTATAAAAAAATAGAGGAGCACCAACAGAATGGCAAGGAACAATAAACCGGTCTTGGTAAAGAAACTTACCTGAGCCGAATGCTTGTCCAGTAAAATATGTTGCTGATTAATCTGTTGGTTTTCATTGTCCAGTACCTGTTGTAACAAGGTCTGGAAATTTTTGCTGAGAAATTCGAGTTGCCTGTATTGGGAAATGGCTTCTTTTTTATTGAAGATTTTTGCGTTTTCTAATGATGCTACTTTTCCAGCATAATTTAATTGCTCCTGAAGGGAGAGGATTAGCTTTTCCAGTTTCTCTTTATTAAAAGGGCTTACCGAACTCAGGTTGTTTAATTCCCTTAATAATTCAGGAATGGCTTTCCTGACAGTTACAATTTGCGATAAATAAGCTGTGTCACCGGTCAGAAGATAACCGCTGGTGCCGGTTTCTATCTGCATTACGTTATCATTGAGGTTGCTTACCACATCTTTCAATCTTTGATGTCCCTGTCTCAGGTTTAGCGTGTTTTGCCATGATTTTATGTTCGATATGGAAAAAACAGAAATAAACCCAATCAATACGGCAATTACCGTGGTTCCCGCAAGGAATTTTTGCTGCATGCTGATTTTTTCCTTATGATGCTTACGTACGGTAAAAAGTATCCCGAATGACAGCATGATAAACAGAATGGTGGCATTGGTAGCCAGCCTGTAATATCCTGTTGTGTCACTAATGGGTTTAAAACCAAAGGTGAAGATGGTTAACCCGATTGCGCTGATGGTAAAAACAACAACAACCGGTATTTCGATAAAAGTCAGATTCAGATTTTTCCTGGTGGACATATGAAAGAAAACCAACCCCAGCAGTAGAAAGTTAAGGGCAGCATTGGCGGCCATCCGGGCGGGGTAAGTAAGCTGTGGATTGAAGCTTTTTACCTGGAAGAATAGCTGGTCAATGCCAAGATCTAAGGAAAAAGCAAACTCTAGAAATGTCAGCAGGGCAATGAGAATTATGACTAAGGAGAGTGCCTGTGAGATTAGTTTCACTGGCTTCCGCGCCGACTGCAGCAAGGTCAGCTCAATCCCACCCAGGAAGAACAACAGCCCAAGGTTGGGTTTCATAACGACTGTCCCTAACCTAAAGGTCTCAAGGGAAGGAAGGTTCATGTGCCAGCCCAGCAGGACAACCAGTCCTGCTATGGTTGTTATAATTCCTATGATCCTGGCAGCAACGGTATAGGGAAATTTTGCAGGGTTAATGCTAATCGACATCTGTTAATTTTTTGGGGTGTCTGATTAATGATACACAGGAAAAAAGGTTTTGAATTTCACTGTTCATCATGCGATTTTTACTTGCATAGCAAAGCTACAATTTTTTTTAAGGGGAGTCAAATGGAGCTGAATTTTAGTCTTTTTTAACAATTATGCTGATTTTTGTGGGAAAACCCTTTTTCTTTTCCTTTCAAGAATAATTTCCATTTTTATCTGTCATCCTAAAAGGTTGACAGATTTTAACCGTTTAAAATTATTGTTTTCTGGTTTAGATATTTCCTGTATCATTTTTTTAGGATCACATGTTTTCCGCATCCTTTTCAGCTTTAACAATAGTAACCGGTTTGAATAAAAACTCCCGTCTTCTGACTTCTGACTTCCGTCTTCCGACCAATTTTTTCATTCTTCACTTTTTTTGTCATTGGTAGCAACGCGAAGAATCTCTTGTCGGCTTAGATCCTGAACGTAGTGAATGATGACAAAAAACAGTAACCTAAGCGCTGTTTTCAAAAACTTAAGCGCACTTTAGCTCATTTTAGGAACTCAAATAAAAAAAAGCCTATATTTGGCTCTGAGAAAACCCTGTCAATAATTTCTCAAAAATTTTTAAGTTAAAAAGGGCCCCCGTTATTCCGGCATCACTGCCGGTATGGGATATTTCAAGGAAAAAGGAAACGCAGGTACATTTTGTGCCGCGTTCTTTGATGTATTGTCCTTTGTTTTTACTTCCTGCCGGAGGTTCTTTGCTGATGGCCGGTAATGCTATGCCCGTCAACGGGCAGGCTTTACTGTTTGCCGGGCAATATCTGATGGTTTCCGTACTGGTTTTGACTTCAGCCGAAAGATAGTTGCCTTCTGCCCGGCCGGCAATTGTTAGCGCCACCCGGAAATCATCAGCGCCACTCGGGAAATTGTTAGCGCCACTTGGAAATCATTAGCGCCACCTGGAAATCATTAGCTCCACTTGGGAAATCATTAGCGCCAACAGGAAATTGTTAGCGCCACTCGGAAATCATTAGCGCCAATCGGGAAATCATTAGCGCCAACAGGAAATCGTCAGCGCCACTCGGGAAATTGTTAGCGCCACCCGGAAATTATCAGCGCCACCTGGAAAATTGTTAGCGCCAGTCGGAAATTGTCAGCGTCACCCCGGCCATAGTCATTGGCAGGATAAACTTTCCCGGAACCCTATAAAAAAGTTTCAAAGAATACAGACAGCTGCAGACGTCTGATGTTGTTATTCCACCTGTGCCTTTTATGGGCAGCCTTTCTCTTTTCATGTTAATAACATGAACTGTGTTAAGTTTATTTTTTTTTGTTTTAAAAACGTATAATTTTTCATGAAAGAAAAAAGAAATTTTCATGTATCGGATGCCAGATATTTAGAGCATACCGAAGTTTTAATTGCCACGATGCCGGAGGATCTGGCAAATTTTACTGCCTTTGATCCAATCATTACCGGCGAGTATGTAACCCAAGTCCAGCAAGCCATCGATAATGCAAAAACCATTCCTCCCGATGAGGTGGTTATTGATCAGCTGGCCGAACAGACCCTTTACGTTGACAAAGCCTTTGAGGATTGTTACAACGATTACAAAACCCTTTCTTATTACATTAAAAAAGCGTTTAAATCGAATCTTCCTGTTCAAAACCAGTTTGGACTGAATGATATTGTTAAAGCGCGCAAAAGCCAGCCCAAGATGGTTGTCTTTATGCAGACGCTGGCCGATATTGCTTCCAAATACACCGGGGAGCTTACTGAGGCAGGATGTCCGGCGGAGCTGATAACCGGGCTCCCGGAAAAGGCTACGACGCTCCACAACGCCAATCTTGCGCAGGAGAAGTTCAAAAACGAGCGTGCCTACCACACGCAGCAGCGGATTCTCTTGCTAAACAAAGTGGCCGAATTGTTGCGGCCTGTATATGATGTTGCGGCTATTATTTACGCAGGAAATCAGCAAAAGCTGAACATCTACAAACCGCCCAAGCGGCCTAAAAAAGGAACCGGGACTTCGGATACCCCCGAAGCTCCCGCAACTCCCGACACCCCGCAATAGGTTTGAATTTTCTTTACGAACTCCCGGGACTGCAAAGTCCCGGGGTTCTTTTCTTTTCATATAAATCTATGAAATGTTGAAAGCCGAAAAACTTTTGAAAACCAGGTACATTTGTTCCGGAAAATCTTTAACTTAGTGGTTTACAAATCCATCAAAAAGAACTCAAAGAATCCATGAACTCATCCTCATCTACCTGTAAAATAAGAATGAAACCTGTTGGCACTTCGAAAGAGCAGGCAATGTGAAATAAGTTTATCTCCGTTTCAATACCCAAAAGGACCAATGCAAAATTGATTATAAATTTTAGTACAAACCAAAATCACAAAAAACATGAAAATACTAACTGAATTCAAAACTTTTGCCATGAAAGGCAACGTTATGGACATGGCTATTGGTATTATTATTGGACTGGCATTTGGGAAAATCATCACTTCAATAGTAAATGACATTATTATGCCCGTAGTAGGTCTGCTGCTTGGCGGTGTAGACTTTACTAATTTAAAATTGATATTGAAATCAGCCATTGGAGAAAGCCCTGCTGTTACGTTAAATTATGGCAACTTTATTCAGGTAACCGTCGACTTTTTAATTATTGCATTTTCAATATTTATGGTTATTAAAGTTATAAATCTTGCTAAGAAAAAAGAAGAAGCAGCTCCTGTAGCCCCGCCGGAACCATCTAAAGAAGTACTCTTGTTAACGGAAATACGTGATTTGTTAAAGAAATAAACTGTCCCGGCCCACAGCAATCAAGTATCAAAGTGTTAAGTTTTAAGGCTTGTAGCCCCCTCAAACAGCGAAGCGGTTTGAAAGGGAAATACCATGTCCCGATGCATCGGAACCACTGCTCACACAATTTACCGTTAGCACCATGTTGCATGAAGACACTGCAACTAACAATATTGTTTTTTTTACTGAGAGGCTATGCAGAGGCACAAAATACGAATTATGAAAAGGTACTTCATGGTCATAAATCCACTGTGTTAAGTCGTGATAACGATAAAGGGGGTAAATATCTGTGCCCGGGCTCTTATGATACAGATGTAATTCGTTCCATTGACTTCAGTAGTGACGATAAATTTTTAGCAAGCGCAGGAGAGGATAACCTGATAAATTTATGGAATGCGATGACAGGAGAATTGATGGCAACATTTACCGAGGATAATAACAAGGAATTAATATCCGTGCTATTTTCGCATGATGATAAATATTTAATAACAGGTTCACAGGATAAGACGATTAAATATTGGAACATAAGTAACTTGATAAATAATAAATAGCCTGCCATGCTGAGGTGCAGGAAAAAAGGTTAGAGGTATAATTCAGTTAGCTTAAATATGAATTATAGAGATACAGTTAAAATTCTTGCAAAGAAGGTAACAGAAATGATATTAATTATAACAATAGCGCTTTTAGTTTGCATTCTCGTTATTGCAGGAGTTTTACAGGTATTGAGTCCCGGCAAGCCAAAACCATATGTAGATAAAAGAGGCAATCTGTTGGCAGGAAGCCTCTCAGAGAAAGTTTTTATCAATATCGGTGGCGTAAAGCAGGGAATGTTTATCAAGAGTAAAGATTCAACCCATCCGGTGCTGCTTTATCTTCATGGAGGTATGCCAGATTACTTTCTTGCACAAAAATATACAACAGGTCTTGAAGATTATTTCACTGTTGTGTGGTGGGAGCAACGTGGTTCTGGGATCTCTTATAGCAGAGACGTTGTAAAAGAGACCATAACGTTGGAGCAATTAATAAATGACGTTGCAGAAGTTACAGATTACTTACGTAACCGCTTTGGACAGGAAAAAATATACCTTATGGGACATTCAGGAGGAACATTTATTGGTATTCAAGCAGCTGCAAAGTTTCCTGAATTGTACCATGCCTATATTGGAGTCGCTCAGATGTCGGATCAACTCAAATCAGAAAGAATAGCTTACAATTACATGCTTAAGCGCTATGAAAAGAACGGGAACAAAAAAATGGTGCGAAAACTTTTAGCTGCACCTGTTGTTAACGCTACGCCTGATGCCTACCTTAAACTGCGTGACAGGGCTATGCATAGTCTTGGGATTGGCACAATGCATGATATGAAGTCAGTAATCTCCGGAATCTTATTACCATCTTTGACATGTCGCGACTACACTTTAATGGAAAAGATTAATATGTGGCGAGGCAAATCCCATTCCGGCGTCAGTTCACTATGGAATGAAATGCTGGGAACCAGTTTGATCCATAAGGTGCCTGAACTTGATATTCCTACTTATATATTTGGAGGTGTTTATGATTATACGGTATCCTTCACGCTGGCAAAGGAATATTTTGAGAAGTTAAAAGCTCCTGTTAAAGGATTTTACACCTTTGAAAGATCTGCTCACAGTCCTATTTTTGAAGAACCTGAAAGAGTGCAAAGTATTATGGGGGAGGATGTGTTAAGAGGAGTAAACAACCTTGCAGATATAAAATAAACAGGTTGAACACATTGTTTTTTAAATTTCAAAGACTTATCAATTTCAATTTATTATAGTTTTGAAAAAAATCAATCATAGCACACGGCATAACATCGCATATTGACAATCAACCTAATTCTGGGCCGCTCAAAGCCCGGTACGTAAGCAGCAAGAATAAAAAAACTTTGATCGCAAATGAGCCTTTCCGATATCGCTAACTTCAGATTAATAAATCAACAAATAACCAATTCAGAATTTAAAACGCCAAAAGAAATTGTAGGCTGGATGGGTGCTATACAGGCCCAGGATATGAATATGGCAAAATGGGCAATCGGTGCCCGTTTGAACGGGTCTACTGAAGAAGAAATTGATTCAGCTATCGAAAAAGGTGAAATAATAAGGATTCATTTACTGAGACCTACCTGGCATTTTGTTTCGTCTGAAGATATTTACTGGATGTTGGATCTCACATCACCACAAATAAGAACAACATTGAAATCAAGAGATAAACGGTTAGGACACAATGAAGCGATCTATAGAAAGAGCAATGCTATATTGGAGAAAGCATTAAGCGGAGGTAACCATTTGTCGCGGGAAGAATTAATACCGTTGTTTATAAATTCCGGACTTGCTGTCGACGAAAACAAGGCAGCACATCTTTTGCTGCGTGCAGAAATAGACGGGCTCATCTGTAGTGGAAAAATAAAAGAGAAGAAACAAACTTATGCCCTGCTTTCAGAAAGGGTTTCGAAGAAAAAGACTTTCGCAAGGGAAGAAGCATTGGCGGAACTTGCCAAAAGATATTTTACAAGCCATGGACCTGCCACTTTGCAGGATTTTATTTGGTGGTCGGGTTTATCGATCGGGGAGTCGAAGCAGGCGCTGGAGATGGTTAAGTCCGGTATTCTTTCTGAGACCGTCGGAGATCAGACCTATTGGTTTGCCGCTGTGTCGGAAGTATCCCTACGCAATAAGGATTCGGTCTACCTGTTGCCGGCATACGACGAGTTTGTCATCAGCTACCGCGACAGAACAGCTTCGTTAATTTTCGAAGACCACAATAAGGCGGTTTCCAACAATGGGGTCTTCCGTCCCATTATCGTGGAAAAGGGCATCGTGACCGGTATTTGGAAACGGACCATAAAAAATGACAAGGTGATGATTGAAACGGAATTCTTTCGTCCCCCCGGCAAAGTCATGCACAACAGGTTGTTGAAACCGTTGACTTCTTATGGTCATTTCCTAGAAAAAAAAGTTGAATTAAACGGGGCGCTGCAGTAATTTTGAAAAATGGAAGAGAACCAATCCTCATTTAAAAAGCCGTCTAAGAAACATCAGCCGAACGGACTTTCGATTCTTTACGAAGATCGTGACATTCTGGTTGTGGATAAAGCGGCAGGTTTGCTGACCATAGGAACGGATCGGGAGAAACAGAAAACGGCCCATTTTCTGTTGAATGAGTATGTGAAAAAGGGGAGTGAACGATCGAGAAACCGTGTGTTCATCGTACATCGTCTTGACAGGGATACTTCGGGGATCCTGGTTTTTGCCAAAAGCGAAAACGCCAAACACTATCTGCAGGATCACTGGCAGGATTTTAGCAAAACCTATTTTGCCGTGGTGCATGGTAAACTAAAGGACAAAGAAGGAGAGATTACATCTTATTTGACGGAAAATAGAGCCTATCGAGTCTATTCTGTTAACAATCCAGATAAAGGGAAGTTTGCGAAAACGGGCTACAAAGTCGTAAAGGAATCGGATCAATATAGTCTGTTGGAAATTACGCTCTTTACAGGGCGAAAAAATCAAATTCGTGTTCACATGTCAGAAATGGGGCACCCTGTGGCAGGAGACAAAATCTATGGAATGCAGGATAAAGGAATAAGGCGGCTGGCGCTTCATTCGGCTTCACTAACCATAATCCATCCGTTTACGCATAAAGAAATGAGTTTTAAAACTGAGATTCCGCCTTATTTTAACACACTGGTTAAATCATAGGCGTTGGCGAAAAGTCTGACGTTTAGCATTTATAATCGGCAGAAAAATTTCCCAGAGTCTTTCGCGAAGATTTGAAACGGGAGGACTAAAATTTTTGGAAGAAAATGATCTTTCCCTATTGGTAAATGTGAAAATATTGTACTTTTGCAGCCTGCAATTAAAAAGCAGAATGGACCCGTAGCATAATTGGATAGTGCATCTGACTACGGATCAGAAGGTTGGGGATTCGACTTCCTCCGGGTTCACTTAATAAGTTCAAAATAAGCAGTTGGTAGTAAGCACCGGCTGCTTATTGTTTTAAACGCCCTTTCCTTTAACTTTGCAAAAATACATTAGACATTCTC